>JAJXDX010000288.1 GCA_021640185.1 Oscillospiraceae bacterium
GTACAAGACCCCACGGAACAGATCGTCGTCGGATAAGCTCCGGCAAGCAAAGAAAGGATGGTTCGGGATGAAGACCCGTTCGTTTTTGGTCATCGGCCTAGGCTCGTTCGGCAGGCACCTGTGCGGCTGCCTTGCCCGGCAGGGCGCGGAGGTGATGGCGGTCGACCGCGATGCCGCCAAGGTGGAACAGATCCTGCCGCAGGTCACCAGCGGCAAGATCGGCGACTGCACAGATCCGGAGGTGCTGCGCTCCTTCGGCATCCCGGATCTGGATGGCTGCTTCATCTGCATCGAGGACGATCTGGAGAACAGCCTGATCGTGACGGATCTGGTGCACGAGCTGGGCGCGAAGCGGCTGTTTAGCTTAGCCGGGCGCGATATGCAGGAAAAATTCCTGCTGCGCTGCGGCGCCGACCGCGTCATCTTCCCGGAAAAGGACATCGCTTACCGCATCGCGATGGCGGAATGCTGCGACACGATCTTCGATTTCGTCGCACTGGCCGGGGATTACGGGATATTCGAGATCGCTCCGCCTGCGGCATGGTACGGAAAAACCATGCTGCAGCTGGATCTGCGCGCACGCTACCGCATCAACGTGCTGGCCGCCCGGCGCGAAAAGCAGATCTGGCCGATTCTGTCGCCGGACTATGCGTTCTCGGCCGACGAACACGTGCTGGTCATGGGACACGCCGACGATATCCGTCGGCTGGACGGCTGACGAAGGGGACGAAAAATGAACGATAGTATCATTCTGATCGGGATGCCGTCCAGCGGCAAAAGCACGCTGGGGCGGCAGCTGGCCGAACGGCTGAGCTTTGCCTATCTGGACACCGACGACGTGATCCGGCAGCAAAACGGCTGCTCGCTGCAGGACATCATCGACCGCGACGGGCCGGACGTGTTCCGGCAGCGGGAGGAGGCCGCAATCTGCAGCGTGCAGTGCAGCCGCACCGTGATCGCCACGGGCGGCAGCGTCGTTTATCTGCCGCAGGCGATGGCACATCTGCGCACGCTGGGCACGGTGGTCTATCTGTCCATGACGTTCGACGATCTGTGCCGCCGGATCGGCGACCCGCGCGTGCGCGGCGTGCTGATCCCGGAGGGCTTCACCTTCCGCGACCTGTATGACGAGCGTGTACCGCTTTACCGCCGCTACGCCGACCTGACGGTGGAGGAAGCCCCCGGTGAGGACGCCGCCCATACGCTGGCACGGCTCGTTTCCGCACTGGAGGAGCGTGCGGCACGTCCGGCAGCGGATCCCCTGTCGATCCGCCGCGCCGTACCGCAGGATCTGCCCGCCGTTTTGGCGGTGTATGCCGCCGCGCGGCAGTTCATGGTGCAGCACGGCAACCCCACCCAGTGGGCGGGCGGTCACCCGGCCAAGGCGCTGGTGGAAGACGACATCGCCCGCGGACAGCTGTATGTCGCCACGGCGGACGGGCAGATCCACGGCGTGTTCGCCTTTATTTTGGGCGACGACCCGATGTATGCCGTCATCACGGACGGCGCGTGGCTGTCGAGCGCGCCGTACGGCACGCTGCACCGCGTGGCCTCGGACGGGCAGATCCATGGGCTGCTGGCGGCCGCCGTCGCCTTTGCCCGCCAAACGACCGCCCACCTGCGCATCGATACGCACGCCGATAACCTTCCCATGCAGCGCGCGATCGGACGCGAGGGCTTTTCGGCCTGCGGGACGGTCTTCGCCCCGGACGGCACGCCCCGCATCGCCTTCGAGCTGCTGCCCTGACGCACCCGTGTTCTACATCCGTTCCCGCCCGCATACCTTACAGGGAAAGGGGCGGATAGCATGACCAAGACCCAGATCGATCGGGGCATGACCCGCAGGGGATCAACGCCGGGGCAGAAGGCTTCGCACTGCTGCCCTGACGCACCCGTGTTCTACATCTGTCCCCGACTGCATACCTTGCAGGGAAAGGGGCGGATAGCATGACCAAGATCTATATCGATCAGGGACATAATCCGGAAGGGATCAACGCCGGGGCGGAGGGCTTCGGCCTGCGGGAGCAGGACATCAACTACGCCGTCGGGATCCGTCTGCGGGACATTTTGCAGGCGGACAGCCGGTTCGAGGTGCGCGTTTCGCGCCCTACACCGGAAACGACGCTTGGCACCAGCAACGCCACCAGTCTGGCCGCGCGCGTGAACGGCGCGAACGAGTGGGGCGCGGATTATTTCATCAATATCCACTGCAACGCCAGCGAGAACCCGGCCGCGAACGGCAGCGAGGTGTATGTGTTCCGCGATACCGGCGCGGCCGCCGATCTGGCTGCGGCCGTCCTTGCCGCCATCGTCGCGCGCGTGAGGACGAAGGATAACGGCGTGCGCGTCAATCCCGCGCTGTATGTGCTGCGGCGCACGCGGATGCCCGCGATCTTGGTGGAGCTGGCCTACATCACCAACGCCGCGGATGTGCAGAAGCTGCAAAACGACCAATACGCCTTCGCCTACGCGATCTACGAGGGACTGTGCACCTATCTGGGGCTTTCCCCCAATGTCCCGTATGCCGAGGGCTGATCCGGTCATCCGGCCGCCTTTTGCCCAAAAACCGAACAGTTGTCGCCCCCGTGACCAAAAACCGGTCACGGGGGCTTTTCTGTCTATGGTAAAACCGCGGCGGATGGGGTATCCTATAGACAAGATCAAAGGCACACAAGATCAAAAACACAGGAGGTCATCATCATGTATTATTCCGCCGGAACTTACGAATCGTTCGCCCATCCCGAAAAGCCGAAGGACGTCGACAAAAAATCGGCGTATATCATCGGCACCGGTCTGGCCGGTCTGACGGCCGCCTTTTATCTCGTCCGTGACGGACAGATGAAGGGCGAGCGCATCCACCTGCTGGAAAAGCTGGAGCTGGCGGGCGGCAGCTGCGACGGCCGCAAGGACGTCACCAAGGGCTTCTTCATGCGCGGCGGCCGCGAGATGGACAACCACTTCGAGGTCATGTGGGACACCTTCCGCGACGTACCGTCCATCGAAACGCCCGGCATCTCCGTCCTTGACGAATACTACTGGCTCAATAAGCACGACCCGAACTATTCCCTCTGCCGCGCGACCGTCGACCGCGGCAAGGATGCCCACACCGATAAGCAGTTCAAGCTGGATAAGGCGTCGGCGCTGGCGCTGTCCAAGCTGTTCATGACGCCGGAAAAGGATCTGGAGGACAAAAAGATCTCCGACGTGCTGCCGGACAGCTTCTGGAGCACGAACTTCTGGCTGTACTGGCAGACGATGTTCGCCTTCCAGCGCTGGTC
>JAJXDX010000289.1 GCA_021640185.1 Oscillospiraceae bacterium
TTCCGGCGCGTCGACCGGCGTGGCCGTGGGGCCGAGCAGCAGCTCGCCGTCCGCCGTCGGCGTGACGAGGACGCCCTTGCCGTTTTTGGTGGGCACCTGAAAGACCGTGTGCGACACGGTGTGTCCGGCGCTGTGATCGAGCAGCAGATATTCCCCGGCGCGGGGGACGATCGTGAAAAAGCCGTCGCCCGCCATGGCGGCGATGCGGTCGGCATACGCGCCGGCGCAGTTGACGAGGAAGCGCGCGCGCACCTGACGTCCGTCGGCGGACGTGACGGTGAACGGCGACTGCCCGCCGTCGCGCCGGATGGCGCAGACGGCAAAGCGGCGCAGCAGCACCGCGCCGTTATCGATCGCGTTGCCGGCGGCGGCGATCGTGAGGGCATACGGCGAGATGATTCCGGCGTTCGGTGCGAGCAGGGCGCGCGTGACGGCGGGGGAGAGCGCGGGTTCCAGCGCGCGGGCCTCGTCCCCGGTCAGCAGGCGCAGGCCGGGGATGCCGTTTTTTTGGCCGCGGGCGAGCAGCTCGTCGAGCGTGCGCTCCTCTTCTGCGCCGAAGGCGGCGACGAGCGAGCCGTTTTGCCGATGCGGGACGTGCAATTCCTCGGCGGCGCGGTACAGCAGCGGCACGCCCTCGGCATTGAGCCGCGCCTTGAGCGTGCCCGGCTCCGGGTCGAAGCCGCCGTGGATGATGCCGCTGTTGGCCTTGCTTGCGCCGGCGGACACGTCGTTCTCCTTATCCAGCAGGCAGACCGACAGCTGCGCGCGCATCAGCTCGCGTGCCGTCATCGCGCCGATCACGCCCGCGCCGATCACGGCGACGTCATAGACCGTGTTTTCCATCCGATACTTCTCCTTTGCTCAAATACCCGACCACAGGTCGCTCTTGCCGGTGGAAACGGCCAGCGCACCGGCGGCGAGGGCCGCCATGATCTCGTTTTTCGTTTCGATCAGGCCGCCGGCGATCACGGGGGTCGGCTGCGCGCAGACGTGCGCGAGCGCCTTGGGGATCACGCCGGGCATGATCTCGATCAGGTCGGCACAGCCGGTGCCGATCGCATCGTCGATGGCGTGCATCCCTTTGGAATCGAGGACGAAAAAGCGCTGCACCGTCAGCAGCCCGCATTCATGCGCCGTGCGGATCAGCTGTGTGCGCGTGCTGATGATCCCGTCCGTGCCGCGGGCGGCCAGCCACTGCAGACCGGCCGCGTCGCGGCCGATGCCTGCGGCAAGGTCGATGTGGACGAACACGGCTTTGTTCGCCTGCTTGGCGAGGTGCAGCTCTTCCTCGACGGTCAGCAGGCTGGCGCCGGTGTGGAACAGCACCTCGGCATCGCTGTCGACGGCGGCGCGCCAGCCGCCGTCCGTCGCCGCGATGACGGGCGAACGCTCCAGCCGGTCGTAGATCTGAGCTTTTTTCATACGGTCATCCTCCAAAAAAGACAAAAAGAGATACAAAGCCCCCACGGCTTCGTATCTCCTGTTCTCCTATCCTATTATAGCGGTCATCCGGCATTTGTCAAGGCTTTGCGGCAAAAAAACTACAGCGCCGTGCGGTGCACCGTGCAGCCGCGCGCCGTGAGCAGGGACACGAGGTCCTCCGCGTGCAGCCAGACCGTGGCGGTGTTGTCGTTCGGGTGGACGCCGATCAGGCCGCGGTCGCCCCAAAAGCTCTCGTCCAGCCAAAGCTGCACGCGGTGCTGCGCGTCGTTCAGCAAGCCGAACGGCGTGACCGAGCCGGGCGTCAGCCCCAGAAGATCCTGCAATTCCTCGGGCGAGGCGAAGGTGAGCGGGCGCGTGCCGTGCTGCCGCCGGAAAGCCTTGAGGTCGACGCGCTTGTCGCCGCGCACGGTGATCAGGTAATAGTTTTGCCGCTTATCGTCGCGCACGAACAGGTTTTTTGCGTCTGCCTCCGGGTAAGGCAGAGCGACGCCGTCCAGCTCCCCCATGGTGTACACGGCCGCGTGCTCCGTGACCTCGTGCCAGATCCCCTCGTCGGCGAGCAGGGCGAGCACCGCCGCTTTATTGAACATCGTGCGCCACATCCTTCCGTTTTGCCGTCCATGATAGCACGGATCGTTCGGCCTGTCAAGGCGATCTGGCGAAAAGGGGGTTGACAAATGTTCTGATCTGAACTATAATCAGGCAAGATGGTTCGAAAACGAACGAAATGAGGCGAGGATGATGACCCCGAGCGAACTGTGGACCGGGATCCTGGCGATGGAGCGGGCATATGCCGCGTGCCGGCGCGAGGTGACGGAGGAGTTCCGGCTGACGGCGGCCGAGTTCGATGTGCTGCTGTTTTTGGCGAACAATGAGGAGCGGGACACGGCTGCGGACATCGTGCGCACGCGGAAGATCCCGAAATCGCAGGTGTCGCTGGCGGTCAACGCGCTGATCGGGCGGGGGCTGCTGACGGGCGAGCACCGGCCGGGCGACCGCAAAAGCGTGCATCTGCGGCCGACGGCGGCGGCCGAGCCGATCGTGACGGCGGGCCGGGCGGCGCAGGAGCGCTTTGCGGCGCGGCTGTTCGGCGCGCTGACCGAGGAAGAAAAGGAACAGTTCATCGCGCTGCAGCGGCGCATGATCGCCGCGATCGCGGCGGGAGAGGAGCAATGACCATGCAGACGGTCATCGAGATCTTGGTGTGCTTTTTTGCGGGGATGGGCGCGGGGCTCGGCACCGGCTTTGCCGGGATGAGCGCCGCGGCGGTGATCACGCCGATGCTCGTCACCTTTTTGGGGATGGAGCCGTATGCCGCGGTGGGCATCGCACTGGCCTCCGACGTGCTGGCGAGCGCCGTTTCCGCCTATACGTACGGGAAAAACAAAAACCTGGACGTGAAGAACGGCTTGGTGATGATGGCGACGGTGCTGGTGTTCACGGTGGTGGGCAGCTTAGTATCGAAATTGGTGCCGTCGACGACGATGGGCGGCTTTTCGGTCGTGATGACGATGTTTTTGGGCGTGAAGTTCATCGTGCGGCCGGTGATGACGACGAAGGAGAGCATGGCGGCCGTCCCGATGCGCGCGCGCATCGTGCGATCGGTGCTGTGCGGAGCGGTGGTCGGCTTTATCTGCGGGATCGTCGGTGCGGGCGGCGGCATGATGATGCTCCTGCTGCTGACGAGCGTGCTGGGATACGAGCTGAAAACGGCCGTGGGGACGAGCGTGTTCATCATGACCTTCACGGCACTGACCGGCGCCGTTTCGCACTTTGCGATCGGCGGCGCGCCGAACTGGTGGCTGCTTGCGCTGTGTGTGGTGTTCACGCTGATC
>JAJXDX010000290.1 GCA_021640185.1 Oscillospiraceae bacterium
GTCACCGCGCCCTGCCGGATATAGATGTGCCGCAAAAGGCCGGTGTGTTCCGTTTCGTCATACGGCAGCACGCCGTTTTGCGTCATCCAATCGGCCACGGCATCCAGCACGGGCGCGAAGCTTTCCGGCTGCAGCAGACAATCCGTCACCGGCACGATCCGGTGGCTGTGCGGGGCAAAAAAGCCGATCTGCAGCGTGAACGGATCCGCGCCGCCCGGCTGCGCCGGTGCGACCGGGAACTGTGCCTTATTGCGGTAACGATCCGGCTCGTCCGCGCCAACGATAGGCAGCGGCGCTATCGTCAGCCCGCCGATGCGGGAGAGCGTATCCGCCACCCACTGCTGCTTATACCGCAGCTCCGCCGCATAGGTGATGTGCCGCCACACGCACCCGCCGCATCGCCCGAACACCGCGCACCCGCCGCACGGATCTGCGCCGCGATCCGGCGAGGCGGTGAGCACTTCCTCCACGCGCCCGAAGGCGTGGTTTTTCTGCACCTTTACGATCTTGGCGCGCACGACGTCGCCGATCGCCGTGCGCGGCAAAAACACCACCATGCCCGGCGCAGGCGTGTCCGCGTCGGTATAGCGTGCAACGCCGCTGCCCTCGCCGGTCACGGCGGTCACGGTCAGCTCGGTCAGTTGATTTTTTGCCAGTGCCATGAAGTTCCCCTCTCTGCCCTCTGCGGCCGGGCCGCGTTCCTATCCGCTATTTTACTCGTTTTTCAGGCAAATGGCAACAGTTTTTTCATCGCCGGAAGCTTGGCACGGCAAGGCTTGTATTTTTTGCCTGCTCATGCTATACTATATCGATGTCTATACTTTATCGATACGATCCACGGACGGGAGGCGATCTGCTTGGCAGCCGAAAAGACCGGACGCTATAAAAAGCTTTTTTCGAACACGCTGATCTTGGGCATCGGCACGTTCTGTTCCAAGGCGCTGACGATCCTGCTGATGCCGCTGTACACCAGCTATCTGACGCAGGGCGAATACGGCATCGTCGATCTGCTCGTGCAAGCGGCCAACCTGCTGATCCCGCTGGTGTCGCTGGGGATCAACAATGCCGTGCTGCGCTTCGGCATGGACGGCGAAACAGATCGCCGCGCCGTGCTGTCCACGGGGCTGGCGGTCGACCTGATCGGCTTTGCGGTCTTTCTGCTGTTTTTCCCGCTGCTGATGCAGGTGCCGCAGTTCGGCAGCAACACGGTCTGGATCTATGTGTTCGTGTTCACCTCCATGATCCACTACCTGTTCGCCTATCAGGTCAAAACGCTGCAAAAGGTGCGCCTGTTCGCGGTGTGCAGCGTCATCGGCACGGCGCTGACGCTGCTGCTCGATGTGCTGTTCCTCGCAGTGCTGAAGATCGGCGTGGTCGGCTATATTTTGGCGATCGTGCTGTCGGACACCGTGTGCATCCTCCTGCTGTTCTTCTTTGCGCGGCTGTACCGCTATATCGGCTTCAAGTATATCCGCCGCTCCGTCACCGGTGCCATGCTGCGCTACTCCGTACCGCTGATCCCCACCACCGCGCTGTGGTGGGTCACGGACGTGTCCGACCGCTATATGGTCACGTGGATGATCGACGAGGCGGCCAACGGCCTGTACGCCGTATCCTATAAGATCCCCAACCTGCTGATCCTGATCAGCGGCGTATTCATGGACGCGTGGCAGATGTCCATCCTGACGGAAAAAAGCGCCGAGGACCGCCGCCGGTTCTTCAGCCGCATCTTCTCGATGTACCAGTCGCTGCTGTTCGTCTGCGGATCGGGGCTGATCCTGTTCTCGAAGGTGATGACCCGCATCCTCGTCGCCGACGGTTTCTATGCGTCGTGGCAGTATATGCCCACGCTGATCTTGGCCACGGCGCTGTCGTGCCTCGTCACCTTCCTCGGCACGATCTACACGGTCGAAAAGCAGAGCCGCGCCACCCTGTGGACGACGATGGTCGGCACGGTGTTCAACATCGTCGGCAACTTCGTCCTGATCAAAGCCTTCGGCGTGCAGGGCGCGGCGATCTCCACGGCGCTGAGTTATCTGCTCGTGTTCGTCCTGCGCGGTTTCCACACCCGCCGGTGGGTGCGCCTGCGCTGGAACCTGCCGCATTTTCTGCTGTGTGCGGTACTGCTGACCGTGCAGTGCGTCACGATGGTGTGCGAGGTGCGGCTGTGGATCGTGTGGCAAATCGTCTGCTTCGCCGGGCTGTGCGCGCTGAATTTCTTCCCGCTGAAGGCGGCGGTGCAGCACCTGATCGGCGACCGGCTCGCCCGCCTGCGCAAAAGGAGCTAACATGGATAAACGCCAGCTGGTCGAACGCAGCATCATCAAAAAATACCGCAAAACGATCTGGGATCCCTTCATCGGCGCGCTGAAACGGTACGAACTGATTGCGCCGGGCGACTGCATCGGCGTGTGCATCTCCGGCGGGAAGGATTCCATGCTGCTGGCCAAATGCCTGCAGGAGCTTTGGCACCACGGCAGCGAGATGCCGTTCTCGCTGCGGTTTTTGGTGATGGATCCCGGCTATCGGCCGGAGAACTGCCGCCAGATCGAAGAGAACGCCGCCCTGCTCGGCATCCCCGTACATATCTTCGACAGCCCGATCTTCCGGGTCGTCGGGCAGCAGACGCGCACGCCGTGCTATCTGTGCGCACGGATGCGCCGCGGCTATCTGTACAAGTTCGCGCAGGAGCTGGGCTGCAACAAGATCGCGCTGGGGCACCATTTCGACGACGTGATCGAAACGACGCTGATGAGTATGCTCTACGGGGCCGAGATGCGCACCATGGTACCCAAATTGCGCAGCCGCAACTTCCCCGGCATGGAACTGATCCGCCCGCTGTACCTCGTGCGGGAGCGGGACATCCTCTCGTGGGTGCGGTATCACGACCTGCATTTTCTGCGCTGCGCCTGCGCCGTGACGGACGGCAGCCGGGAGGGCGGCTCCAAGCGTGACGAGGTCAAGACACTGATCGGCGACCTCTGCCGGCACGACCCGCAGATCGCGAACAACATCTTCCGCTCGGCCGAAAACGTCAATCTGCAAACGATCCTCGGCTATCACGACGGCGGCAAGACCGTGTCGTTCCTTGACGCTTACGCCGCACAGGGATCGCCTGATGACGAATAAAAACAAGACCCGCGCCGTTCGCTGTTTTATCAGCGAACGCCGCGGGTTTTGTTTTATTTCCTTGTCCACGTCGACGGCGTGAGCATGAACAGCAGCGGATAGATCTCCAACCGGCCAAACAGC
>JAJXDX010000291.1 GCA_021640185.1 Oscillospiraceae bacterium
GTGTAATGGCATACGGTCATCCTCCCCTTGTCTGTCAGCTTGCCTTTCAGCATACCACAAAACCGCCGCGCACGCAAGCGGTTTTGCGGGATGCGTGGTCGCTTTTGCGCCGCCATGGTTAATATCGTGCGCCTGCGAGTTGATTTTTTGCATTGACGAACGGCGGCGGCGATGCTACGATAAGCATAAATACCGCCTATTCATGAACGAAAAGAGAGGGATACCATATGGAAACGATCCGCGAAACGCTGGACACCCCGGTCAGCGGTGAATATGACGTCGTGGTGGTGGGTGCCGGGCCTGCCGGTGTGTGCGCGGCGATCGCTGCGGCGCGCGGCGGCGCACGCACGCTGCTGGTGGAGCGCTACGGCTTCCTCGGCGGGATGTGGTCGGCCGGGTTCATCATCCCGCTGTTCGATTTTTCCAACAAAAAATACATCGTCACCGAGATCGTGGACGAGGTGAAGCGGCGCGGCGGCTGGGGCGGCTATTACGACATCGCCTTCGATTTCGAGGTGATGAAAAAGGTACTGGACGACATGGTGACCGGCAGCGGCTGCAAGATCCTGTTCCACACCTTTTTTGCCGGTGCATATGTGGAGGACGGCTGTGTGCGCGGTGTGTTCGTCCAAAACAAGTCCGGCCGCAGCCTGATCCGCGCAAAGACCGTGATCGACTGCACCGGTGACGGCGACGTGGCGGCGGCCGCGGGCGTACCGTTCACCATGGGGCGTGAGGAAGACGGCCTGTGCCAGCCCGTGACCTGTATGTTTATGATCGGCGGGCTGAGGTTCACGCAATTGCACCCGTACCATATCCGCGATGTGGTCAACGATGCGGCCAAGGCGTGCGGTGTGGCGCTGCCCTTCTCTTACGAGCGGCCGTTCGTGCTGCAGCTGCCGAACTGTGACCGCTGTGTGGTGATGTGGAACCACGTGCGCCGCAAGCCGCCGACGGACGCCGAAGCGTTCAGCGAGGCGGAATTGGAGTCCCGCCGCGAGATCCACCAGATCATGGACTATCTGAAAAAATACGTGCCGATGTTCAAGGACACCGAGCTGATCATGATCGCACCGCAGACCGGTGTGCGCGAAACGCGCCATATCCACGGGCTGCACACGCTGACCCGCGACGAGTGTGTGGAGGGCACGCAGTTCGACGACGGGATCTGTGACGTCGAGTTTGCGATGGATCTTCACCTGCCGGATAAGAACGAGCAGGACAACATCTATCTGAAGGGCTCGTATCAGATCCCGTACCGCTGCCTTGTGCCGCAGGATAGGGACGGGCTGCTGGTGGCCGGGCGCTGCATCAGCGGCACGTACGAGAGCAGCGGCTCTTACCGCGTGACGGGCAACTGCATGGCCACCGGTCAGGCAGCCGGTGTGGCGGCCGCCATCGCGCTGCGCGAGGGCATATCCGTGCGCGACGTTGACGCGCACGAGATCCGCCGCACGATCGGCATGGAATAAAATACGGCAGACCGTAGAACATGGCCGCCGGACGCGAGAGCGTCCGGCGGCCTTTGCTATTTTACCGTTTTTCTTTACCGTTTTTCGCCGCGGGCCACGGTGCGATCGCGGCCGGATTCCAAGGGCAGCGCCAGTGGACGGATCACTGGCCGAACTGCGACTACCCCGAGGCGATCCTCAATTCCAGCTTCGATTTCACCGGCAAAAAGGAGCCGATGACCTTCGCCACCGAGAACGACGTGCTCAACGGCCTCGGGATGCTGTTCATGAACCTGCTGACTGACCGGGCGCAGATCTTTGCCGACGTGCGCACCTACTGGAGCCCGGAGGCGACGAAGCGCGTGACCGGCTACGATCTGACGGGCAAGGCCAAGGAAAACGGCGGGATCATCCATCTGCTGAATTCCGGCGCGGCGTGCCTTGACGCGTGCGGCGAGTGCCGGGACGAGAACGGGCAGCCGGTGATGAAGAAATGGTGGGACGTGACCGACGAGGATATCCAAAAGATGACCGACGCCACCGTGTGGTGCGAGGCGGGCTTTGATAACTTCCGGGGCGGCGGGTTCTCGAGCCACTTCGTGACCCGTGCCGAGATGCCGGCCACCATGATCCGGCTGAATTTGGTCAAGGGTCTGGGGCCGGTGCTGCAGATCGCCGAGGGCTGGACGGTGCAGCTGCCCGACGAGGTGACCGACACGCTGATGGAGCGCACGAACCCGACGTGGCCGTGCACGTGGTTCACGCCGCGCTGCGACGGCCAAGCGGGCAGCCCGTTCGCGAGCGCCTATGACGTGATGGCGCACTGGGGCGCGAACCACGGCGCGATCAGCTACGGCCATATCGGCGCCGATCTGATCACGCTGTGCTCCATCCTGCGGATCCCGGTGAGTATGCACAACGTGCCGCAACAGCAGATCTTCCGCCCGGCGGCGTGGGATGCGTTCGGCATGGACCGCGAGGGGCAGGACTACCGTGCTTGCGCCGCCTACGGGCCGATGTATCGGAATATTCGATAAGGAGGAACAGGGATGCTGAAAGGGATACCGAAGATTCTGTCGCCGGAGCTGCTGAAGGTGCTGTGCGAGATGGGACACGGCGACCGGATCGTGATCGCGGACGGGAATTTTCCGGCCGAGAGCGTGGGCAAGGCCGCGCACGTGATCCGCTGCGACGGCCACGGCACGACCGCGCTGCTGGAGGCGATATTGCAGGTGATGCCGCTGGATACCTATGTGCCGCAGCCGGTCACGCTGATGCAGGTGGTGCCGGGGGACACCGTCGAAACGCCGATCTGGGACGAATACCGGGCGGCGGTGGAAAAGCACGACGGCCGCGGCGCGGCCGCGATCGGGCAGATCGAGCGCTTTGCCTTTTATGACGAGGCGAAAACGGCCTATGCGATCGTGGCGACCGGCGAGAGCGCGCTGTACGCCAACATCATGCTGCAAAAGGGCGTCGTGACCGAGTGACGTTGTGAGGACAGGTCGAACATGCCCCGCATTGCGTAAGGCTACGCGATGCGGGGCATGTCCATCCGTATTCGCGGGCAGGCCCGGCTGCAGATGCAGCCGGGCCTGCGCCGTGTGGGGGGTGTTTTGGTCCGGCGTCAGCCGCAGCAGCCGTTGTTGACGCTGCCGCAGTCACCGTCATCGATCAGCAAGAGAACGATGATGATGAACAGGATCCAAGTGCAGTCGTTACCGCAGAACAGATTACGCAGGCACATC
>JAJXDX010000292.1:0-1926 GCA_021640185.1 Oscillospiraceae bacterium
TGTCAGTCCCACGGTTTCCCGCTATACTGAGTTTACGATATTTTGCAACGGAGGTCAAGTCAAATGATCAAAAAAACTCCCCCCATGGGCTGGAACTCGTGGAACACGTTCGCCGAGAACATCAGTGAGCAGCTGATCTTTGAAACCGCCGACCGCATGGTCGACAGCGGGCTGCGCGATCTGGGCTACGAATATCTGGTGATCGACGACTGCTGGTCGCTGCGTGAACGTGACGAGAACGGCCGGCTGGTCCCGGATCCCGAGAAGTTCCCGCACGGGATGAAGGCAGTGGCCGACTACGTCCACAGCAAGGGGCTGAAATTCGGGATGTATTCCTGCGCGGGCAATCTGACCTGCGCGGCGTATCCCGGCTCGTTCGAGCACGAGTTCGTCGATGCCGCGACGTTCGCCGAGTGGGGCGTCGACTATCTGAAATACGACTATTGCTACAAGAGCGACATCATCCACGGGCGGTATCTCTACCGCCGGATGGGGCTGGCGCTGAAAAACTGCGGGCGGGACATCCTCTTTTCCGCCTGCTCGTGGGGCGCGGATAACACGCACGAATGGATCCGCGAGACGGGCGCGGATATGTGGCGCTCGACCGGCGATATCTTCGATGTGTGGAGCTCCGTAAAGGATCTGACCATGCAGCAGGAAAAGATCCTGCCGTACGGCGGCGTCGGCTGCTTCAACGACATGGATATGCTGATCGTGGGGATGCACGGCAAGGGCCATGTCGGCGTGGAGGATCTGAGCGACACGCAGTACAAGACGCATTTTTCCATATGGTGCCTGTTCGGTTCGCCGCTGATGATCGGCTGCGATATCCGTGAGATGAGCGAGGCGACGAAGGCCACGCTGATGAACCGCGAGCTGCTGGCCATCGATCAGGACGAGGATCTGCGGCAGGTCATCAAGATCCACGGGATCTGGGCCGGCGCGGAGCAGACCAACTATGCGCGTTTCTTGTCGAACGGCGATATCGCGATCGGCTGCTTCAACTTCAGCGACAGCCGCGCGGGCGTGCGGTTCAATCTGGACGAGTTCGGCCTCAACGAGAGCACGGGCAAGACGCTGCAGATGCGCGAGTTGTGGACCGGCGAGGAGATCACGGTGAAGAACGGCACGTTCATCCACGATATCGAGCCGTACGACTGCTTGGTGTTCCGCTGCAAAGTGGTGGACAAGTAAGCGGCGATGGCGACGTGTTTTCGCTGCGGGGCGGCGCTCTCGTTCAACGAGATCGGCGCATACCGCAAATTCATCAACCGTGGCAGCACGCGGTTTTTGTGCAAGCCCTGTTTGGCGCAGGAGCTGAACATCTCGGTCGAAACGATCGACCGCAAGATCGAGCAGTTCAAAGCGCAGGGCTGTACGCTGTTCATTTGACCGAATAAACGGCCGCCGCATCGGAACTTAAGGTCCGATGCGGCGGCCGTTTTGCGTTTTTCGGATATGGCGGTCAGCCGTCGAGCTCCGGCAGGCGGAAGTGTATGGGCAGGCCGTTTTGGGTCAGGATCGACGGCTCGCCCTGCACGAGCGGCGCGATGTAGGAGAGCGCCTCGTCGGTGACGTCGTTGCCGTCCGCGTTGATCCAGCTGCGGGGGACGTATTTGACCTGATCGGCGATCTGGTCGACCGGGGAGAGGCGATATTCTACGGCGTATTCGCCCGGCGTGCGGTGCATACACACGACCTGACCGGTCGCGCCGTCCATGGCGGCGTGCACGGCGGCGATGCCGCAGTTGTAAGCCTCCATGGCATCGGTGGCGGAGGTGATATGCGCCGCGCAGCGCTGCAGGATGTTCAGCTCCACGGAGCGCACCTTGCAGCCGATCTGCTTGCGCACGATGTCCTCCAGACACTTGCCGATGCCGGACAGATACTTGTGGCCGAAATCATCGACCGCGCCGGACTGATAGG
>JAJXDX010000292.1:1936-3193 GCA_021640185.1 Oscillospiraceae bacterium
CTGATAGGCGGCGGCATCGGCGATCTCGACACCTTCGGACACGGCGACGACCACGGTGCGGCTGTGCTGCTGCACGCGGCGCACGTCCTGCACGAACCGTTCGGCAGAGAAGGGGACCTCCGGCAGATAGACCAGCTGCGGCGCGGTCTCGCCGCTCAGGCGCGGCAGCGCCGCGGCGGCGGTCAACCAGCCGGTGTCGCGCCCCATGATCTCCACGATCAGGACGGAGTTAAGATCGTACACCGTGCAGTCGCGGATGATCTCCGCCACCGAGGTGGCGACGAACTTCGCTGCCGAGCCGTAGCCCGGCGTGTGATCCATGCACGGCAGATCGTTATCGATGGTCTTCGGCACGCCGACGACCCGGATGGGGCAGCCGACCGCGGTGAAATAGGCGGAAAGCTTTTCCACCGTGTCCATCGAATCGTTGCCGCCGATGTAAAAGAACGCGCCGATGTCGTGCGCTTCCAGCGTGCGGCGGATCTGCTCGTACGGCTGCGGATCTTTTTCGGCCGGGGGCAGCTTGCAGCGGCAGGAGCGCAGGGCGGCGGCCGGGGTCTGAACCAGCAGGGCGCGCTGCTGCGGATCTTGCAGCCGGTCGGTCAGGTCGATCAGGCGGTCGTGCAGCACGCCCTCGATGCCGTAGGCGGCACCGAAAACGCGCTGTGCGCCTTCGCGGACGGCCTGTTCGTACACGCCGAGCAGCGAGGCATTGATCACACTGGTCGGGCCGCCGGATTGGGCAACGGCGATATTCATCGAAAAACTCCCTTCGGTATGACGGCGCGGCGGTTCAGCCGCCGAGCTTGAGGACATCGAGCAGCAAGATCCACGCCAGCCCGTAGTAGGTGACGACGGCGACGAGATCGTTGACCGTGGTGATCAGCGGGCCGGAGGCGACGGCCGGGTCGACGCCCAGCCGCTTGAACAGCATCGGCACGGTGGTGCCGGAAAAGCTGGACATCGCCATCGCCAGCAGCAGAGCCAGTCCGATGCAGCCGGACGTCGCGAATGCCATCAGCGGCGACTGCCCCTTGAACAGCCAGATGTACAGGCCGATCAGAAAAAACGAGAACACGCCCAGCACCGCACCGTTGAGCAGGCCGACGCAGACCTCTTTGAGCACGAGGCGGGTCTGCTGGCGGGCGGTCAGCTCCTCGTCCATCAGGACGCGGATCGTGACGGCCAGCGACTGTGTGCCGACGTTGCCCGCCATGTCCAAGATCAGTGATTGGAAACAGACGATCATGGTCAGGC
>JAJXDX010000293.1:0-2654 GCA_021640185.1 Oscillospiraceae bacterium
TGGTCCTACAACGTCGAGGTCCAGCACGCGGCCGTCGTCGGCATCGTCGACAAGAACGGGCGGCTGGCCATCTCCGGTTGCGGACAGGACAGCTTCCTGTTCGCCCGGGCGAAGGGCGCGATATCTTCGTCTGTTTTGCAGCAGGCGGACGGTATCGGCTTCTATGTCAATAACGATACCCGCAATACGATCGAGGTCGCACCCTACGGCACCGGCTCGAAGAGCAACAAGGATAATGGTGCGGCGATGTTCTTCTTCAACAAAGGTGACGCGACCTTCGTCAAGATGGACGGCACGGTGATGACCATCACCGCCAAGGACGGTCAGTTCACGATCCCGGCCATGACGGAAGGGTATCTGATGACCGATTTTAAGGACTTCATCGACGGTTGGCACAACACGCCGCTCGATACGGGCAAGACCGACCTTGCGCTGCTCGGCTTCCGCATGAACGCGACGGTCAACGTGCGCCGCATGGTGTATTTCGATCACTATTTCCTTTACGGGAAGAACCTCAAGCACGTGCCCGGCACGATCTCGATGAAGCTGACGCCGTCCGCCACCACCACGGCCGCCACGAAGGCGCCGACGACGCAGGCAACGAAGGCCCCGGCGACGCAGGCCACGCAGGCGCCGAACACGACGGCGAACGCGATCGAGCCGAGCGAAACGGTCACCGAGCCGGATGCCACGGCCACGACGCCGGTCGACGAGCCGGTCGCGCCGTCCGAGAGCGAGGCGCCGACGACGGCGGCCCCCACCGAAACGAAGGCCGCCGACGCGAACAAGAGCGGCGGCATGAAGCCGGTGACACTGGTGCTGATCTTAGTGATCATCGTCGTTGTCGCGGTCGGTTCGATCGTGGTGATCTCGATGGTCAAGAAGAACAAAGGCAGCGAGAAATAACGGCAGAAAGGGGTATCACCATGAAAACGATCAAGGACAAATATCTGCTGGTCGGCGCAGACTTCGCCGGTTATCCGCTGAAGGAGGCGGTCGTCGCCCACCTGAAGGCGAAGGGCTGGAAGATCACCGACGTCGGCGTGCAGGCGGACAGCGACCCCGATAAGGATACCGACCTGATGTTCCACCGCATCGGCCTGCGCGTGGGCAGCATGATCGCGGAGCACGAGTTCGAGCGTGCGCTGATCTTCTGCGGCACGGGCATGGGCATCCACATCGCGGCCAGCAAGTGCCCGCACGTACACGCGGGCGTGGTCGAGAGCGTCCCGGCGGCGCTGCGCGCCATCACCGGCAACGGGGTCAATGTGCTGGCTATGGGCGCGTTCTATGTCGCGCCGCAGATGGGCTGCGACATCGCCGATGCGTACCTTGGCGCGTCGCTGGGCAGCGGCTACGAGTGGTGGCACAACTTCTATGAGTTCCACAAGCTGGCCATCGACGAGCTGGAAGCCTTCGACTATGAGGAATACAAGAAGAACGGTTTCAAACTTAAGCATCTCGGCGATTATCCGCTGAAGCTGGAAACGAAACCGGAAGACTAAGACCTAGGCGTGGGCTGCCGCATCCCTGTGGCAGCCCACGCTCATTTGTGTAGGGAGTTTGCCGATGAAAAGATATTCGGCGGTGAACGTCGGCGGATCGGCCATGATCGTGCACGACGGCCGCGCGGTGCTGGAGGGGATCCGTTTCGAGGCGCGGCTGAGCCGGGGGATGCACGCCGTTTTTCCGCTGCTCAAGGTCTGTGCAGACGGCGACGATCTGCGGCTGGTCTTTTCCCGCCATCCGCTGACGACGCTGGAACTGACGCTGCACGAGGAAAAAGATACGCTGCTGTTTTCCGTGCGTGCGGCGTGTGCGCCGTTCAACAACGGCTTCGGTTCGTATCTTTGCGGCGACGGCGGGCTGACGATGACGTTTTCGCCCGTGGAGGTGCCGGAGGGCGTGTGCGCATCTACGGCGGCGTTCGAACGGTTTTGGCAGTGCCCGGTGTTCGTGCGGGATCTGGATGCATTGCCGCCGGTCACGCAGAGCCTGCTGTGGCACAGCGGCGGCGTGCACCGCTACCTGTTGCCGCTGACCGGCCGCGCCTGCCGCAGCGAGATCTGCGGCAAAAGCGTGCAGCTGTCGACCGGTTGTTCGCGGCAGTTGGCGATCGACGAAGCCTTTTTGGCCTACAGCGAGGGCGGCGACCCCTTTTCCGTCGTGCAGAACGTGTTTTTCGACGCGAAGGCGGCGGGTGCGATCCGCGTGGCGCTGCGCGGGGAGCGCCGTTTCCCGGAGCGGTTGGATGGCATCGGTTTTTGCACGTGGAACGCCTTTTATACCGAGATGACGGCCGACAAGATCTATGCCAAGCTGGCGGAGTTTCGCACGCAGGGCGTGCCGATCCGTTTCGTTATCATCGACGACGGCTGGCAGCAGAACGAGGGCGGGCGGCTGGCCGCGCTGGAGGAGGACCGCAGGAAGTTCCCGGAGGGGCTGGCTGCCTGTATCACCAAGATCAAGCGGGAGTTCGGGGTGCGCTATGTCGGCGTGTGGCATGCGTTCACCGGCTATTGGGACGGGATCCTGCCGGGCAGCGCCGCCGCTGCGGCGCTGGACGGTGCTCTGGTCACCACGCCCGGAGGGATGCTGATCCCGGCGCCGGACGAGGAGAGCCAGTTCCGCTTTTTCGATACGTGGCACGGATA
>JAJXDX010000293.1:2664-3158 GCA_021640185.1 Oscillospiraceae bacterium
GTCGACTTCGTCAAGGTCGATAACCAGTCCGGGCTGTCGAACTATTATAACGAGATGCTGCCGACCGCCGTCGGCGTGGCGGCGGCGCACCGGGCGCTGGACCGCTCGGTGGAAAAGCACTTTGGCGGATGCCTGATCAACTGCATGGGCATGGATATGGAAAACGTGCTGAACCGCCCGACCTCTCCGCTTGACCGCAACTCGCGCGATTATGCCCCCGGTGCGGTCGGCGGCATTTACGACCATTTGCAGAACAACGTCTATTCGGCCGTGTTCCACGACCGGGTGATCATCTGCGACTTCGATATGTTCTGGTCGAAGCACGACGACGCAAAAATGAGCGCCGTTCTGCGCGCGCTGGGTGGCGGGCCGCTGTATGTCAGCGACCAGCCGGGCGGCACGGATGCGGCGGTCATCCGGCCGCTGCTGGCCGACGACGGGCGTGCCTATCGCACCGATCGGGCCGCCTGTCCGACGATCGACTGCCTGTACAG
>JAJXDX010000294.1 GCA_021640185.1 Oscillospiraceae bacterium
ACCCTTATACTTTACCAACTTTGCGGGCAAATGTAAAGGGCTTTGGCAAAAAAATCATTTTGCCAAAGCCCTTCATTTGCCGGGTTCGCTTTATTCGGTGCGCAGGGCGATCACGGGATCCTTCTTGGCCGCGCTGCGGGACGGGATCAGGCCGGAGATCAGCGTCAGCAGCACGCTGATCGCGATCAGGATCAAGGCCGCGGGCAGCGGCAGGAAGGCGCTCAATCCGCCGATCCCGGTCAGCGAATGCACGATCAGGTTGATCGGGATGCACAGCAGCACGGTGACGAGCACGCCGATCAGCCCGGCGGAGAAGCCGATGATCATCGTTTCCGCGTTGAACATCCCGGACACGTCGCGCTTCGACGCGCCGATCGCGCGCAGGATGCCGATCTCCTTGGTGCGCTCCTGCACCGAGATCAGCGTGATCACGCCGATCATGATCGACGACACGATCAGCGAGATGGAAACGAACCCGATCAGCACATAGCCGATCGCATCGATGATCGTGGTGACCGAGGACATCATCAGCCCGACATAGTCGGTGTAGCGGATCTGCGACAGCTCCTCCACCGTGTCGTTGTAGGCCGCGATCGCGTCCACGATCACGTCCTTGCCCGCAAAGGTGGCGGTGTACAGATCGATGGCGGAGGGGGTGTCAAGATCGACGCAGCCCAGCGTCTGCAGGTTGTCGTCATAGGTGGTGTCGGCAAATTCCAGTACCTTGTCGTAGTAAGTCGCGCACTGCTTGGCCGTGAGCGTGCCGACGGCGGCATCCAGTGCGGCGGAAAGCTGCGCGGTGCTCTGCCCGGCCAGCTGTGCGGTGACGGCCGCCGCATACTGCGCGGTGACCTGCTCCTCCACCTGCTTGCGGAACAGGGCGGTCATATCCTCGTCGCTCATCGCGGCCAGATATCCGGCGATGGTCTGGGCGTTCATGCCCGTCTGCCCGGTCAATCCTTCGCTGAGCATCCGTTCCATGTCTGCGCGGGTCATGCCGCCCATGACCTGCTGCACCTGCGCGTTCAGCTCCTCGTCGCCGGGCAGCGCGCGCATCTTGATATACAGCGCCGCCTTTTTGGCTTCGTCACAGCCGTCAACGTACGTCTTGAAGGCCGCTTGCTTTTGCTCGTCGGTCATGTCGGACGAGCTGCTTTTGAAGGGCAGACCGGTGAAGATGTCCGTGTCGGGATCCGCCTGCTGCGCCTTGACGGCGTCGCTTTCCGCGGCGCGGCGGATCAGTTCCTCGGTCAGCAGGCTGGTGTAGCCGACGGAGCCGGTCAGCATGGCGCTGACGGCGTCCTCGTTCGGCTTGATGATGCCGCTGACCTTCAGCGTGACGGCGTTGTCGTACAGATAGCGCACGCCCGCCTCGGTGTCGCGCAGGTCGGTGTACAGGCCGGTCTTTTCGTCCCGGACGAAGCAGTCCGCGTCCGCGACCATGCGGTAGTCGCGGCCGCAGATCTCCTCGTACGTCCACCGCTTCTGCCCGGTGGGCAGATCGGTCTTGTTGACGGCGGCGCTCATCAGCGCGTCGATCTCGTCCTCCGATTTCAGGCCCAGCGCATACAGCGTGATGTCGCCCAGCTCGTTATTTTCGTCCAGCACCAGCACGATCTCGTTCGCGCTGTTCGGCCAGGTGCCGTACACCAGATCGTACTGCTTCTGCAGCAGCGGTGCGACCACGGCGCCGTTGTCGCCGGGCAGCAGCTCCTGGAACGTGCCGGAGCGCTGCATACTGCTGCCGAACATCGATGACAGCGAACCGCCGGCGCTGCTGCCGGGATCCATCATCGCCGCCATGCTGCTGCCCATGTATTCGGTGATCAGCTGCCGCATCAGCTCGGTCGCGTCGGAGCGCATGATCGCGCCGTCAACGTTCTTCGTGTAGATCGAAAGCTCCGTGTCGTAGCTGTACTGTACGCCGCTGACCGCGTCGCGCAGGCCGGTGCTGTCCTCCGCGTCGGCGCGGTGCTGCTCCAGATATTTTTTGAACGAGGCCAGATCGTTTTTGTCCGCCTGCAGGTTATTGAGCGAATCGATCATGTCGTACACGACGTTCTTTTGGTAGACGGCGTCGTTGTCATGCTTTTCGCCCGACTCTGCCTTGCCCATAAAGGTCGTCAGCAGGGAGCTGATGTCGACGTGCGTCGCCTCCAGCCGCAGCGGATAAGAGGCCAGCGTGTCCTCCTGCACCTGCTCGATATACGCGGTCGTCCCCTGCGACACCGCGTAGATCAGCGCGATGCCGATGATGCCGATGCTGCCGGCGAAGCTGGTCAGCAACGTGCGCCCTTTTTTGGTGAACAGGTTGCGCAGCGACAGGCCGAACGCCGTCGCAAACGACATCGAGGGGCGCTTTTTGCTCTTTTCTGCGGTGTTCTGCGCCGCCTCCAGCCGGTGCTCCTCGGCCAGCTCCTCCGGCGTCAGCGGGCGGCTGTCGTCCGTGACGCGCCCGTCCAGCATCCGGATGATGCGGGTGGAATACCGCTCGGCCAGTTCCGGGTTGTGCGTCACCATCACGACCAGCCGGTCGCGCGCGACCTCCTTGAGCAGTTCCATGACCTGCACGCTCGTTTCCGTGTCCAGCGCGCCGGTCGGCTCGTCCGCCAAGATGATGTCCGGATCGTTGACCAGTGCGCGCGCGATCGCCACGCGCTGCATCTGCCCGCCGGACATCTGCCCCGGCCGTTTTTTCAGCTGGTCGCCCAGCCCCACGCGCGTGATCGCCTCCACGGCGCGGCGGCGGCGTTCGCTTTTCTTCACGCCGGACAGCGTCAGCGCCAGCTCCACGTTCTGCAGCACCGTCTGGTGCGGGATCAGGTTGTAGCTTTGGAACACAAAGCCGATCGTGTGGTTGCGGTAGGTGTCCCAGTCGCGCGCGCCGTACCCGCTCGTCGAGCGGCCGTTGATGATCAGGTCGCCGCTCGTGTACCGATCCAGTCCGCCGATGATGTTCAGCAGCGTCGTTTTGCCGCAGCCGGACGGCCCCAAGATCGAAACGAACTCGTTATGCCGCAGGTCGATGCTCACACCGCGCAGCGCCGCCACGGTATTTTCTCCGCCAAGGTAGTTCTTCGTGATGTTTTTCAGTTGCAGCATGGCGCCGCTCCTTTCACTGACAGAGGCGTTTTCGT
>JAJXDX010000011.1:0-14741 GCA_021640185.1 Oscillospiraceae bacterium
CAATGGCACGATCGATGTGACCGGCACGGCCGTGAACGATAAGGTCGTGCAGATCGGCAGCGGCGATGTGACCGTGAACGACAACAGCACGAAGGTCGCCGCCCCCGGCACGCAGAATGAACTCAACGACGCGATCGCCAACGCGACCAGCCCCGTGGCGGTCAAGCTGCCGGAAAAAGCGACGTTCACGCTGGATAACGGTATCGCGAACGAGGGCACTAAGAGCCGTGATGTTACCATCGTCGGCGACGGCAGCCAAACCGTGGACGTGATCACGAATGCGATCGGCGCCGAGGGCGGCCAGCTGAACTATCAGCGCGGTTCGGCCTTTGCGTTCGAGAACGTGAAGGTCGCGGCGGGCGAAGGCAGCTTCGACGGCATCGTCTGCGACGAGCTGATCTATAAGAACTGCACGATCACGGGCAAGCTGACCCTGTACGGCAAGGCGACCTTCATCGACTGCGTGTTCGATAACACGATGGCGAACCAGTATTCCATCTGGACGTGGGGCGGCACGGACGTGACGTTCGAGGGCTGCACCTTCAACACCAACGGCAAGGCGATCCTGCTGTACGGCCGCGCGACGGCGGAAAAGCCGACGAACCTCGTCGTAAAGAACTGCACCTTTAACGACCGCAATAACGGTGCGGCCGGTAAGGCGGCGCTCGAGATCGGCAACGATTACAACGCGACCTACACGCTGACCGTCGAGAATGCGACCGTCAACGGCTTTGCCGATGGCAAGAACACCGGCAGCAAGCTTTGGGCGAACAAAAACAGCATGGATGCCGCGCACCTGACCGTCACCATCGACGGCACGAAGGTGCAGTAAGCATCGTCTGTCAACCCCCCCGCAAAAAAAGCAGCGTCCCCTCCGGGACGCTGCTTTTCTTCTGCTTTTTATCTCCTTATCCTATATCCGCTCCGCCCGTGCGCGGCGGTTCAGTTCTGCTTTTCCTTCTCCTCCAGCCGGGCGCGGATCATGCGGGCGCATTTGTACACGTCGCCGCCGCCCATGGTCAGCACGAGGTCGCCGGGCTGCACGTGCGCCGCGACGAACTCCGCGATGTCCGCGAATTCGTCGATCGCGATGCCGTTCTGCATCCGGTCGGCGATCTGCTGTGCGGTCACGCCCCATTCGTTTTTCTCGCGCGAGCCCATGATCTTGCTGATGACGGCGTGGTCGGCATGGGAGAGCGCCGCCGCGAACTCGTCCAGATGCTGCGCGGTACGGGAATACGTGAAGGGCTGGAACACCGCCCACACCTGCCGGTGAGGCATATCCTTGGCGGCGCGCAGGGTGGCCTCGATCTCGGTCGGGTGGTGCGCATAATCGTCCGCGATCGTCACACCGGCGAACGTGCCGAGGAACTCGAACCGCCGCCCCGCGCCGCGAAACGCCGCGATGCCGTCGCGGATCTGCGGAAAGGTCATGCCGCACAGATCCGCTGCCGCCGCGACGGCCAGCGAGTTCGCCACGTTGTGCAGCCCAGGCACGCCCAGCCGGATCTCGCCGAGCGCCTGTCCGTCGTGGCAGAGGGTGTACACGCCGTAGGCGCCCTCCTCGCGCACGTCGCGCGCCTGCCATGCGCAGCCGTCCGACAGGCCGAACGCGATCATCTGCTTGCCGGCGATCCCGTCCACCGCACGGCGGGTGTTCCCGTCGTCGGCATTGTAGATCACTGCGCCGGTCGTCTGCTCCGCGAAGCGGTGGAAGGAGCGGATCACCCCGTCCAGATCGCCGAAATAGTCCAGATGATCCGCATCCACGTTCAGGATGATCGAGATGCGCGGCGTCATCTGCAGATAGTGGTCCTTGAACTCGCACGCCTCGCAGATCATCGTGTCCTCCGTCCCGGCGTGGCCGTTCGCGCCGATCAGCGGCAGGCGGCCGCCGATGAACAGGCTGGGATCGCGCCCGGCGTCAAGCAGGATCTGCGCCAGCATGGACGTGGACGTCGTCTTGCCGTGTGTGCCCGCGACCGCCACGGTGTTGCCGAACTGCCGCGTGATCTGCCCCAGCAGCGCCGCCCGCTCGATCAGCGGGATGCCCGCGTCCCGCGCGGCGGTCAGCTCCGGGCAGTCGGCCGGGATGGCGGCGGTGTACACCACCAGCTGCGCGCCCGCGATGTTCTCCGCCCGCTGGCCCATGACCACCGGGATGCCCAGCGCGCGGATCCGCGCCAGATTGTCCGATTCGTTGTTGTCGGATCCCGACAGCGCGTAGCCGCGCGCGTGCAGGATCTCGGCCAGCGGGCTCATGCCCGAGCCGCCGATCCCGACGAAATGGATCCGCTTTATCCCTTCAAGGCTGATCAAATCGTTCATCCATGCCCTCTCCTCTTGTCGTGTTATCCACATTATACCGCAGCTTTGGGGAAAAGAAAAGCGATTTTTCGTGCCGCGGGGCTTTTTTTCGGCTGCGGCGCATATAGATCTGGCAGAGCCTGCGGGCAAAAATGACGAAAAAGGGGACGATCGCGATGAGGTCACGCGCTGTGGCGAGGGCCATGCTGCACCGGGGCGCGGCGCTGTGTGCGGTGCTTGCCGTGCTGTGTGCGCTGCTGCCGCCGCTCCCGGCGGCGGGCGAGGTGCTGTACGATACCGAGGGCGGCGAGCCGCTCTCCGCGCTGCTTGCGGAGGGGGACGAGGCGTGGGCGGCGTCCGCCGTGCCGGCGGATGCCGCGGCGCTGAAGGTGAACGGCAAGTCGGCCGTGCTGATGGATCAGGGCAGCGGGGCGGTGCTGTTCGAGCAGAACGCGCGGGAGCACCTGCCGATCGCCTCGGTGACGAAGGTGATGACGCTGCTGCTGGTGATGGAGGCCATCGCAAACGGGCAGCTGTCGTGGGAAGAGAACGTGACCTGCTCCGCCACGGCGGCGGGGATGGGCGGCTCCCAGATCTGGCTGGAGCCGGGCGAGATCATGACGGTGGAGGAGCTGGTCAAGGCCGCGGCGGTCGTGTCCGCCAACGACGCGTGCGCGGCGCTGGCGGAACACCTGTGCGGCACGATCGAGGCGTTCGTCGCGCGCATGAACGCGCGCGCGGCAGAACTGGGGATGAACGACACGCATTTCGTCGATTGCAGCGGGCTGGACGACAGCGGCTATTCCTGCGCGCTGGACGTGGCCGTGATGTCCCGCGCACTGATGACGCATGACGAGATCCGCCGCTTCACCACGATCTGGATGGATACGCTGCGCGGCGGCAAGTCCCAGCTGGTCAACACCAATAAGCTCGTGCGCCACTACGCCGGGACGACGGGGCTCAAGACCGGCACGACGCAGGCGGCCGGGCATTGTCTGGCCGCAACGGCGGAAAAGGACGGCACGGCGTTCGTGGCGGTGATGCTGGGGTGCGCGACGACGGCGGATCGCTTCGCCGGGGCAAGGGCGATGCTCGACTACGCGTTCGCGTCGTACGTTTCGGTCGCGCCGCCGCCGGAGGCGCTGTCGCCGGAGCCGGTGCGCGTGCGTCTGGGACAGCAGGAGCGGGCGGCCGTGCAGATCGACGCGCCGGGGCGTCTGCTGCTCAAAAAGGGCGAGCAGAAGGACGTCGCCTACACCGCGCAGCTGCCGGACACCGTCGACGCGCCGGTGGAGGAGGGGCAGGTGCTGGGGACGTGGCAGATCGCGGTGGGCGGCGAGGTGCGCGGCGAATACCCGATCCGCGCCGCCGCGGCCGTGCCCGCACGCACGTTCGGCTGGGCCTACCGCACGCTGATCGCGGCGCTGATCGGATAAAAAGCAAAAAATCCGTGAATAATGCAAAAACGGCATTGCATTATCCGCCCGGATGGTGTAAAATAAATGTAACATATTTGATGAGTGGATGCAACATTTCTCTATTCCGCCGTCGGCCGATTTGTAGGATAATATACGCAGAAGAGGTCTATACCCAAAAGAAAGGTCGATCGAATATGGCAACAGTTCTCAACACCCGGTATCTCGAACAGTTCGTTTCCGCGCGGGAGCTTTCGGCGCTGCAGCCGCAGGTCACGCTGGCGCACACCATGCTGCACGAGGGCACGGGCCTCGGCAGCGATTTTCTCGGCTGGCTGGATCTGCCCGTCGCCTACGATAAAGAGGAGTTCGCCCGCATCAAGGCGGCCGCGGCCCGCATCAAGGCGGACACCGACGTGCTGATCGTGATCGGCATCGGCGGCTCGTACCTCGGCGCGCGTGCGGCGATCGAGTTCATCAAGTCGAACAACTACAACCTCAAAAAGAAGGATACGCCCGACATCCTGTTCGCGGGCAACACGCTGTCCGCCACCCAGCTGTGCGAGCTGCTGGAGCTGTGCGAGGGACGCCGCGTGTCGGTCAACGTCATCTCCAAATCCGGCACGACGACCGAGCCGGCCGTCGCGTTCCGCGTGTTCCGCGAATATCTCGAGCGCACCTGCGGCCGCGACGAGGCGCGCCGCCGCATCTATGTGACGACCGATAAGGCGCGCGGCACGCTCAAGGCGCTGGCCGACCGCGAAGGGTACGAAACGTTCGTCGTCCCGGACGACGTGGGCGGCCGCTTCTCGGTGCTGACGGCCGTCGGCCTGCTGCCGATCGCCGCCGCCGGCTGCGATATCGACGCGCTGATGCAGGGCGCGGCGGATGCCCGCGCCGCATTGGCCGATCCCGATATCCAAAAAAATGACGCTTACCGCTATGCGGCGGCGCGCACCGCGCTGCACCGCCGCGGCTACGCCGTGGAGCTGATGGTCAGCTACGAGCCGCAGTACGCCATGATGAACGAGTGGTGGAAGCAGCTGTTCGGCGAGAGCGAGGGCAAGGACGGCCGCGGCCTGCTGCCGGATTCCGTGATCTATTCCACGGATCTGCACTCGCTGGGGCAGTACGTGCAGGACGGCTCGCGCATCCTGTTCGAAACGGTGGTCAAGTTCGCCCGTCCGCAGAAGGATCTGCCGATCCGCGAGGAAGCGGAGAACGGCGACGGCCTCAACTTCCTCGCCGGAAAGCCGCTGTCCTTCGTCAACGATAAAGCGTTCGAGGGCACGGTGCTGGCGCACACCGACGGCCGCACCCCCAACCTCGTGCTCGAGGTGCCGCAGATGGACGAGCACGAGCTGGGCTATCTGATCTATTTCTTCGAAAAAGCCTGCGCCGTCTCCGGCTATATGCTCGGGGTGAATCCCTTCGATCAGCCGGGCGTCGAAAGCTACAAAAAGAATATGTTCGCTCTGCTGGGCAAGCCCGGCTACGAGGAGGCCAAGGCGGCGCTGGAGGCGCGGCTGGGCTGACCCGGCGAACGGGAACGTGGATCCCCGCCCGGCGCAGCCGCGCCGGACGGTGCCAATAAAAATCTTAGGAGGACAACGCGATGATCACTTTAATTCTCGGGCACAAAGGCTCCGGCAAGACCAAAAGACTGATGGCGATGTGCAACACCGCCGTGGAGCAGTCCAAGGGCAATGTGGTCTTTATCGAAAAGGACAACACCCTGACCTATGACATCAGCCACAAGGCCCGCCTCGTCGCTGCCGAGGATCACGCGATCAAAGGCTTCGATGCGCTGTACGGCTACATCGCCGGGATGTGCGCCGGCAACTACGACATCACCGACATCTTCGTCGACTCGGTCCTGAAGATCGGCGGCACGGACATGGAGCAGCTCGCGACGTTCGTCGAGAAGCTCGCGCACCTCAACGTGCACGTGGTCATGTCCGTTTCCGCGGCGAAGGATGAGATCCCCGCCCGCGTGGCGGATCTGGCGGAGGAGATCTGATCGTTCGGATCTGCCCGCATCCGGTATAGAACGCCGTGCGGCGGCCGATACTGGAAAAAGGATGAGCGAAACGGCCGGACAGACCCGGCGAAACGGCGGCGGCGGGGGTCATCCCCGCCGCCGTGCCGTAACGGGAGGATAAAGGATATGGCGATCTGGTACGAGGGCAACCGCAACCTTTCCGCGAACGAGCGGCAGAAGGACGGCGTGACCTATTATATCCGCGGCGTGCGCGAGGTCGACGGCGCACGGTACGAGCGGTATGCCGTCAAAACGCATTTCATCGAGCGCGGCGAGGACTATGTCGAGATCCTGCGGCGCTACGTGCTGCCGCTGTACCGCGAGGGCGACGTGGTGACGTTGGGCGAAAAGGTCATCTCGATGTGTCAGGACAACACCGTCGAGAAAAAGAACGTGCGCGTCGGCTTCTGGGCGAGATTTCTGTCGAAGTTCGCCACCAGCAACCACAACGGCATCGGCATGGACGAGCCGTATAAGCTGCAGCTCGCGATCGATCTTAAGGGCCTGCCGCTGATCCTGTGGGCGGTGTTCTGCGGCGGTGTGGCGCGCCTGTTCGGCAAGCGCGGCGTGTTCTACAAGATCGTGGGGCAGGACGTCGCCGGGATCGACGGGTTCTACAGCCACTCCGCCTTCGATACCTACCACGATCTGGCGGTGCTCAACCCGAAGGAGCCGGAGAAGGTCTGCGCCCGCATCCGCGAGCAGCTGGGCATCTCCTGCGTGCTGGTCGATGCTAACGATATCGCGATCGAGATCCTGGGCAAGTCGCCGGATCTGGCCTGTGTGCCGGACGAGGCGCTGGCCGAGCGGATCCGCGACAACCCCGCCGGGCAGGATGACGAGCTGACGCCGTTCATCATCGTGCGCGACATCGGCGATGCCGAGGCTGAACCGTACGAGCCGCTCAAGGCCGTGAAAGGCCCGACGGACTGACGGTTTTTCGCTTTTGGCCGGGACGGATGCCCGTTTCCCGGGGAAAGATCGAAAAATACCTATTGACAAATCCCGCCGCAGATAATATAATATCATGCGTGACGCTTGAGGTGGACTATGCTCGTGCAATGCAGGGCTCTGTTCATGGGCGAGGTGCAAAGCCTTCCGCTCGAGGCAGAGCTGGATCTTTCACAGGTGGAGTTCCAGGGGATGCGTCCGTTTCGCACGCCTGTGCGCGTGCACGGCCAGATCGAGAGCCGTGCCGGCGTGGTGCGCCTGTCCGCCAGGGCGGCGTTCACGTTCAGCGGGCAGTGTGATCGGTGCTTGGCGCCGGTCGAACGGCCGTACGACATCCCGGTGGAGCACATCCTTGTGGCAACGCTCGAAAACGAGGACAGCGACTTCGTTCTGCTGGACAACTACCGGCTGCCGCTGGACGATCTGGTGCAGACGGACATCCTGCTCGAGCTGCCGTACAAATGCCTTTGCCGTGAGGATTGCCGCGGGCTGTGCCCCCGGTGCGGCAAAGACCTCAACGAAGGGGACTGCGGCTGTCCGACGACGCTGCCCGACCCCCGTCTGGAGATCCTCAAACAGTTACTGGACTGAATATCCTATCCTAGCAAGGAGGTGCTGACAATGGCGGTACCGAAGAGAAAGACCTCTAAGGCTCGTCGCGACAAGCGGCGCAATAATCTCTGGAAGCTGGAAGCTCCGGCGCTCGTGAAGTGCCCGAACTGCGGCGAGTACAAGCGCGCCCATCGGCTGTGCGGAAGCTGCGGCTACTATGACGGCAAGCAGATCGTCAAGGTCGGTGACTGAGCGGGAAACGGCTCGGTCTGAACAGATCCGAAAGTAGAGGAGGAGCGATCCTTCTCTATTTTTGTTTATGCGTCCGGAACGGCCGGGCGGGAAGGGGGATGAGCGCATGGTCACCGTCACTGCCGTCGACGAAGGCTCGCCCGCGGCGAAGGCCCGCCTGCACGCGGGCGACAAGCTGCTGTCGATCAACGGACGCGAGATCGACGATGTGCTGGACTATCGCTTCTTCATCCCGGACACGCGTCTGAAGCTGGTCGTGGAAACGCCGGAGGGACACCGGCGCACCGTGCGCATCAAAAAGCAGGAATTCGAGGAGTTGGGGCTGGAGTTCTCCGATTATCTGATGGATGAGCAGCGCTCCTGCCGCAACAAGTGCATCTTCTGTTTCATCGATCAGCTGCCGCCCGGTATGCGTGACAGCCTGTATTTCAAGGATGACGACAGCCGTCTGTCCTTCCTGTTCGGCAACTATATCACGCTGACGAACCTGACCGAGCACGAGGTGCAGCGCATCATCGATATGCACATCAGCCCGATCAACATCTCCGTCCACACCACGGATCCCGCGCTGCGCTGCAAAATGATGAACAACCGCTTCGCGGGCGACTGTCTAAAGATCCTCTACCGTTTTGCCGAGGCGGGGCTGCAGCTGCAATGCCAGCTGGTGCTCGTGCCGGAATACAACGACGGCGCGGCGCTCGACCGCTCTTTGGCGGATCTGGCCGCACTGGGCGATGCGATCGTCAGCGTGGCGGCCGTGCCGGTCGGCCTGACGAAGTACCGCGAGGGTCTGGCGCCGATCCGCTCCTTCACCCCGGCGGAGAGCCGCGCCGTCATCGCGCAGCTGACCGCTGCGGGCGACCGGATGCTCGCCGAGCGCGGCACCCGCGTGTTCTACCCGGCGGACGAGTGGTATATCAACGCCGGCCTGCCCATCCCGGACGGCGATTTTTACGAGGACTATCCGCAGCTGGAAAACGGGGTGGGCATGATCGCATGGCTGCGCACCCGATTTTACGACGCGTTAGAAGAATATACGGACGGTCAGCCCGTACCCGCGGCGGACGACCGGATCTGTCGTGAGCGCGGCGGCCCGGACGCGCTTGAAGATCTTATGGACAGTCAGCCCGTGCCCGCGGCGGAAGAACGGATCTCCCGTGGGGGCGGCGGCCCGGACGCGTTAGAAGAATATACGGAAGGGCAGACTATACCCGCGGCGGAAGAACGGATCTCCCGTGGGGACGGCGGCCCGGACGCGCCGGAAGATGATCTTACGGGTGGGCAGACGATATTTGCGGCGGCGGAACACGCCGCACACCAGATCCCGCAGGGGCACGCGGTGCTGGCCACCGGCGTGGCGGCGGCGCCGTTTTTGTGCGAGCTGGTCGAGGCGGCGCAGCGCCGTATCCCGGCGCTGGACGCCGAGGTGATCGCGATCCGCAACGACTTTTTCGGCGAAAAGATCACCGTGTCCGGTCTGGTGACCGGCGGCGACCTGATGCGGCAGCTCTCCGGCGTGCCGATGGCGCGCCTGCTGCTGCCGAGGAATATGCTGCGGCAGGAGGGCGACTGCTTTTTGGATGACGTGACGCTCGACGAGGTCGAGCGCACGCTGGAGGTCCCGGTCACGCTCGTGCCGGAAACGGACGGCGCGGCGCTGTTTTCGGCGCTGATCGGCCGTGCGGGCGAACAGGAGGAGGGGTAACGGATGGCAAAACCGATCGTAGCGATCGTCGGACGGCCGAACGTCGGCAAGTCCACGCTGTTCAATAAACTGATCGGCCAGCGGCTGAGCATCGTCGAGGACACCCCCGGCGTCACGCGCGACCGCATCTTCGCCGAATGCGAATGGGCGGGGCGGCAGTTCATGCTGGCGGACACCGGCGGCATCGAGCCGCAGAGCACCGACGTCATCCTGTCGCAGATGCGCACGCAGGCGCAATTGGCCATCGACAGCGCGGACGCGATCGTTCTGGTCACGGATCTGCGCTCCGGCGTTACGGCGAACGACCGGGACGTCGCCGCCATGCTGCTGCGCAGCGGCAAGCCGGTGGTGCTGTGCGTCAACAAATGCGACACGCCCGGCCAGCCGCCCGCCGAATTTTACGAGTTCTATAACCTCGGTCTGGGCGACCCGATCGCCGTATCGTCCGTGCACGGCATGGGCACGGGCGACCTGCTCGATGCCGTGTGCGCGCACCTGCCGGACGTGCACGAAGAAGAGGACGACCGCGACATCATCAAGGTGGCCGTGATCGGCCGCCCGAACGCGGGCAAATCCTCGCTGGTCAACTGCGTGGCAGGGGAGGAGCGCACGATCGTCTCTCCCATCGCCGGCACGACGCGCGACGCGGTGGATACGCTCGTCGAAAACGGCGAAGGCCGGTTTCTGTTCATCGATACCGCCGGCCTGCGCCGCAAAAGCCGCGTCGACGACCGGATCGAAAAATACAGCGTCCTGCGCGCACAGATGGCGGTCGAGCGCGCGGACGTGTGCGTGATCATGATCGACGGCGTGGAGGGCTTCACGGAGCAGGACAGCAAGGTCGCCGGGATCGCGCACGAAAACGGCAAGGCCTGCATCATCGCGGTCAACAAGTGGGACGCGGTGGAAAAGGACGACCGCACGATGGACACCATGCGCAAAAAGCTGATGGACGATTTTTCGTTCATGCCGTATGCGCCGTTCATCTTCATCTCCGCCAAGACCGGGCAGCGGGTGGACAGGCTGTTCTCGCTGATCAAATTCGTCAGCGGGCAGAACTCCATGCGCATCTCCACCGGGATGCTCAACGACGTTCTGGCGCAGGCGACCGCCCGCGTGCAGCCGCCGACCGATAAGGGCAAGCGCCTGAAGATCTACTACATGACGCAGGCCTCGACCAACCCGCCGACCTTCGTCTGTTTCGTCAACCGTGCGGATCTGTTCCATTTTTCGTACCAGCGTTATCTCGAGAACCAGCTGCGCGAAACGTTCGGACTGGAAGGCACGCCGGTGCGCTTCATCATCCGCGAAAAGACCGACCGCAAGGCGTAAGGAGGGAAAACGGCGATGTGGAGCTTTTTGGCGAACAGCTGGCTCGCTCTGCTGCTGACGGCAGCGATCGGCTATCTGCTCGGCAGCATCAACTGGGCGATCATCATCACCAAGCTGTTTTCAAAGCGGGATATCCGCACCGTGGGCAGCGGCAATGCCGGGGCAACGAACGTCCTGCGCTCGCAGGGGATCTTGCCGGCGGTGCTGACCTCGCTCGGTGATGTCGGCAAGGGCGTCGCGTCGGTGATGATCGGCGCGTGGCTGCTGACGAACCTCAATCTTTCCGGCGGAACGCCGCCGGAGCTGCGCACCTTCTCGCCCGATGCCGCCAACCTGATCGGCGGCTATCTGGGCGGCCTGTTCTGCGTGATGGGCCACGTGTTCCCGGTGTTCTACGGCTTTCGCGGCGGCAAGGGCGTGCTGGCCACGCTGGGGATGTTCTTCGTCATCGACTGGCGCGTGGCGGTGATGGGGCTGGGGCTGTTCCTCGTCACGGTGGCCATCTCGCGCATGGTGTCGCTCGGCTCGGTGCTGGCGGCCGCGTATGTGCCGGTGCTGACGCTGGTGTTCCGCCTGTGGGTCGATCAGATGTCGGCCAACGCCGTGATCTTCTGCACGGTGCTGTCGTCGCTGCTGGCTGCGGTCGTGATCTGGAAGCACGGATCGAACGTGCGCCGCATCGCCGCCGGGACGGAGCGCCGCATCGGCGAGGATCGCGTCGATGCCGATCCCGCCCATAATAAGGATAAGACCGAAGAAAGCTGAGCATCATCCGCCCGGTGAAAGGGGGCATGGCCATGGGGAATGACGACAGGCAGCGCCGGGTCGCGGCGATCAGTGATATGTCCGGCTTCGGGCGATGTTCGCTGACCGTCGCGCTGCCGATCCTGTCGGCGATGGGGGTGCAGGCGTGCCCCGTCCCGGCGATGCTGCTGTCCGCCCACACCGGCTATCCGGATCCGGTCATCCGCGACCTGACCGAGATGCTGCCCGCCTATCTTTCGCACTGGGAGCGGCTGGAACTGCGGTTCGACGCGGTGCTGACCGGCTTCCTCGGCAGCGCGCGGCAGGCCGATCTGATCCTGCCGTTTCTGCGGCGGCAGAAGGCGGCGGGCGCCAAGATCGTGGTCGATCCCGCGATGGCGGACAACGGCGCGCTCTATCCCACCTGCGATCTTGCATTGGTCGAGGGGATGCGGCGGCTGGCCGCCTGTGCCGACGCGATCACGCCCAATCTGACCGAGGCGCTGCTGCTGGCCGGCGGCGACCCCGCCGCCGCATCGGCCGCGGACATCGCCGCCCTCGGCGGGCGGCTGCTGGCGCTCGGCTGCGGAGCGGCGGTCATCACCGGCATCCCGGACGGTGACCGGCTGATCAACGCCGTCTGTCTGCCGGGCGAGCGGCCGCTGCTGCGCCCGGTCGAGCGCGTGCGGCGCAGCTACGCCGGGACGGGGGACGTGTTCTCCGCCGTGCTGTGCGGCGCGCTCATGCGCGGCGAGGGACTGACCGCCGCTGTGGATACCGCCGCCGGGTTCGTTTACCGTTCCATCGCGCGCACCGCCGCCGACGATGCGCCGGAACAGGACGGCATCCGTTTCGAGCCGTTCCTGCGTGACCTTTGTGTGTAGAGAAGAGGAGCACCCATGAAAAACAAAGATCTTCGTCTGCTGACCCTGACCGCGATGTTCGCTGCGCTCATCATGCTGGTGACCGCCTACATCATGCGCATCCCCACCGGGTTCAATAACGGTTACATCCACCTTGGCGACACGATGATCTATATCGCCGCCTCCATGCTGCCCACGCCGTATGCGCTCGTGGCCGCGGCCATGGGCGGCGCGCTGGCGGATATCCTGTCCGGCGCGGCCGTTTGGGCGATCCCCACCGCGATCATCAAGGCACTGATGGTGCTGCCCTTTACCGCGAAGCACGAGCGTCTGCTGTGCAAGCGCAACGTGCTGGCCATCGTCATCAGCGGCGTGATCGGCATCGTCGGCTATGCGTTGGCGGCGATGATCATGTACGGCTCCTTCGCGGCCGGTGTGGCCGACGTGCTGCCGAACGTGATCCAGGAGGCCGCCGGCGGCGCGATGTACGTCGTGCTCGCCCTCGCCCTCGACCGCGTGAAGATCAAACGCCTCGTCGATCGCTGAATTTTTACTCGGGCACGGCCAAGTAATGATCTATCCTTAGTTTTTACCACCGCGCCCGGCCGAAGTCCCCGCAAGCGCTGAACTTCCCTGCGGGCGCGGCGTAGGCCGACTTTTATCGATCGCGCCCGCCGGAGCGGGCAAAACGTCCGGGGCGATCCGGACAAGCAGCGATATCGTCTGTACGAACCAAAAACGCATAGCGCGGCAGAAATTTCCTGCTCTGCAAAGACCACCGGTGTCTGCCGCGAAGCGCGTAAAGAACCGCGAAGCGCGAAAAATGTGCAGTGCGGCAGGACCATCCGGATCTGCAAAGACCACCGGCGTCTGCCGCGAAGCGCGTAAAAAAGGAGAGGGAGCATGGGGGCACAGATCGACCGCCGTCGGCGGAAAAAAGGGAGGATCGTCCCGATCGTCCTTGCGACCGTTTTGGTGGCGTTCACCTTGGCGGGCGGGACGGTGTACCTTGCCACGCATGGACGCGACGTCGCGCCCGGCAGCAGTGCGGACGTTTCGGTCGTGCCTACGCAGCCGAAACGGACGCTCCCGCGCTCGTTCATCGACCGCAACACCGCATCGAAATACGTGCTGCTGCGCAACGTGACCGACGGCATCGACCTGTATGCTAAGGCGGCGGACGAGCGCTGCTATCCCGCCAGCCTGACGAAGCTGATGACCGCCCTCGTCGCGGCGGAGCACGCCGAGGCGGATGCCGAGGTCACGATCGGCCGCGAGGTCTATCTGATCGACCCGGAATCCAGCCGCGCCTATCTCTCGCCCGGCACGCGCCTGACGCTGGAGCAGCTGTTCCAAGCGCTGCTGCTGCCCTCCGGCAACGATGCGGCCTATTCCGTCGCCGCCTATGCCGGGCGGCGGATCGCCGGCGACGCGACGCTGTCCGAGGAGGCCGCGATCGCCCGTTTCGTGACCGAGATGAACGCGAAGGCCAAGGAGCTGGGCTGCACCGGCACGCATTTCATCAACCCGGACGGCATCCACGATTCGCAGCATTACACCACCGCCGCCGACATGATGAAGATCGCCGAGCGTGCATTGGCGACCGATCTGATCGCCCGCACCGTCGCGCTGCCGTCGGTCAAAACGACCTTCCTCAGCGGGCAGAGCGTGTCGTGGAAAAACACCAATAAGCTGATCCGCGAAAACAGCGCCTATACCTATCAGGGCGCGACCGGCATGAAGACCGGCACGACCAGCGAGGCCGGGCAGTGCCTCGTCGCCTCTGCCGTGCGCGACGGCAAGACCACGATCGTGGTGCTGATGGGCGCCAAGGAGGACAGCGGCCGCTGGGAGGATGCCTCCGGGCTGCTGGACATCAGCTTTATGTAAAAACGAACAAGGCCGTCCGCCGTGCAGATGCACGACGGGCGGCCTGTGTTTTTGCGGTCAGCGCAGCGCCTCGTGAACGATCCGCTGCATCTCGGTCATCTTTTCTTCCATGTCCGCGACCAGCTTGAACTGCGTACGGCAGCGGTCAAGGTTCTGCTCCGGATAATGGATGCGGAAATACTTGTCGCCCTCCAGATAGTCGGTCAAAAAGCGCACGCCGCACTCCAGCGTCATCAGCCGTGCACCCTCGGCCAGACTGTCTACCTCGGCGGGCGTGAGGAACGATCCGGCCGCGCGCAGATACCCGCGCGCGAACACCGAGAACAGGTGCAGGCTCATCTCCACACGGGACAGATCCTTCTCGTCCTCGGCGGCCGTGCTGGCACCAAAACGGATGCAGTCGCCGAAATCGAAGGCCGCCGCACCGGGCATGACGGTGTCCAGATCGATCACGCACAGTCCGCGCCCGGTCTTGTCGTCGATCAGGATGTTGTTGAGCTTCGTATCGTTGTGGGTCACGCGGCACGGCAGCGTTCCGTCCGCCATGCCGTCCACCAGCCGCCCGGCGCTCTCCTCCCGCGCCAAGGCGAACCGGATCTCCTCGGCCACCTCGGCGGCGCGTCCGGCCGCGTCGGCCTCGATCGCCGCGTGCAGCGCCGCGAAGCGGCTGGGCGTGTCGTGGAAGTGGG
>JAJXDX010000011.1:14751-16289 GCA_021640185.1 Oscillospiraceae bacterium
GTTTCCGCCAGCTGCGCCGCCGGATACTCCGCCAGCAGCGACTGGAACCGCCCGAACGTTTCGCCGCAGGTGTCGAAATCGCTGTCCTTCTCGATCCGCTGATAGGCCGTCGCCCCTTCGATGAACACATAGCAGCGCCAGCAGTCGCCGTTCGGATCGCGGTAGTATACCTGTCCGTCCGTCGTCGGGATCACGGTCAGCGTTTCGCGCTCGCTCACCGTCCGGCGCAGATACCCCGTCACGCCCACGATGTTGCGCATCAGCGCGTCCGGGTCGCGGAACACGTACGTGTTGATCTTTTGCAGCAGCAGGCGGTACCGGCTCCCGTCCGCCTTGCGGTACCATGCGTCATAGGTGCTGTTGATATGCCCCTCGCCGTACGGCTCCGTATGCAGGAACTCGTCGGTCGAGAACTGTTCGGCCGCGTGTTCGGCGGCGCGCATCATCTGGTCGTCTGTCATGTCGGTCCATCCTTCTTCCGTCGCTTTTTGTGCTATCGTCTAATATCGCATTATATCACATTATATCACCGGCGGCAAGCACTGTCTTTGCCCGTGCGGTGCTTTCCTGTGCATTTTTGCCGACGGCGGCGGGATACTATCCGATGGATATGCTGCGGCGGCAAAATTATGACAAAACTGTAATCTTTGTCTGTGAACGGCCGAAAAACGCCCGCTTTCTTGTATGCCCTATGCCTTTTGAACGAACACAACTGTCGGATCATATTCAGATCACACAAAATATCCGTCCCGTTTTGCCGTAACGGAGCACCGTTCGGGCGGCACCGGAAAAGAAAAAGGGATCGACAAACGCGAAACGGTGTGCTATAATGCGCGTGTCTGTAGCGAAAAACGATATCCCGGCACGGTCCGCCCGCCATCGATCGGGGCGCGGCCGCAGAAAACGGCAGCCGGGACAGAAAACGAGGGACATGGCATGAAGTGCAAGTATTGCGATAAAAAGATCAAGCCGGGCCAGCCGGTGTGCCCGTTCTGCGGCAAGGCGCAGGACGGCGCGCAGCAGGTCAGCCTCGGCGCTGTCAGCACGGGCGGCAAGAAAAAGAAATTGACGAAAAAGCAGCTGTGGATCCGCATCGGCATCATCGCCGGGGCGGTGGTGGCAGCGCTGGCGATCACGGTGATCACCGTGATCTCGACGCTGCTGTCGAACGTCCGGCGCGGCAGCGACATCGGCGGCAGCGGCAGCCTGAACATCGACCCCACGGTCGATTACGGCACGGACGTGACGAACATCGCGCTGTTCGGTCTGGATTCCCGCAAGGACGACGACGTCGGCCGGTCGGACTCCATGATCATCCTGTCGATCGACCGTAAGCACGATCAGATCAAGATGACGTCGCTGGCCCGCGATTCGTTCGTCGCGGTAGAGGGACACGGCTACACGAAGCTGACGCACGCTTGGGCCTATGGCAAGGCAAAGCTGGCGGTCAAGACGCTCAACCAGAACTTCGGCATGAACATCACCGATTATGTGTACGTCAACTTCTACGAGTTCGTGGAGCTGATCGACTATATCGG
>JAJXDX010000011.1:16299-16549 GCA_021640185.1 Oscillospiraceae bacterium
CGGCGGCGTGGACATCGAACTGACCGCGTCGGAGCTGAAGATCGTCAATAACTACTATGCGCCGGAGCTCAACCAGCTCGGCATCAAATGCCCGCCCGTCGCGGGCACGGGGCTGCAGCGCCTGACCGGCGCGCAGGCGCTCGCCTACTCCCGCAACCGGTATTCCGACTCCGATGTCGGCCGCGGTGACCGCCAAAAAAAGGTCCTGCAGGCCGCGTATGAGCAGGTCAAGCAGGTGTCGCCGCTCAAG
>JAJXDX010000295.1:0-1226 GCA_021640185.1 Oscillospiraceae bacterium
AAAGCACGGCGCGCCGCCTGCCTCATTTTTATGCAGGCAGGCGCGCGCCGATGACGGCAGCGGTCAGTCCTCGTCCCCGGCAGGCTTGTTCTTTTTGCCCGCGGTGAACGCGTCGGTCACCTTGCTCACGATCTCCGGCACCATAGATACCACGCGGTCGCCGGTGTCCGGTTTCGCCACGATCGGCACCACCTGCGCGTCGCCGTCGCGGATGATCACGAACGCCACCGGCGTGATGTTGATCCCCGCGCCCGCGCCGCCGCCGAACAGTTCCTTCGCCGCCTTGTTCGGCAGGTCGCTGCCGCCGGAGGCGAAGCCGTAGGACACCTTGCTCACCGGGATCAGCGTCGTCCCGTCCGGCGTCGTCACCGGCGTGCCCACCACCGTGTTCGCGTCCACCAGTTCGCGGATCTTTTCCACGGAAACGCCCATCAGTCCTTCAACATTGTTCGCCATGTCATGTTCCTCCTTATCCCTGTGCGGGCGATGCGCCCGCGTCCGTATCCGTCGTTTCTTCCGTCACGATGCGAAAAGCCGCGATCCCGTCGCGGATCAGCACGAAAAGCACGCGCCACACGGCGACGCGCAGCCGGACATCGAACGCGGCGCGGCTGCGCTCGCCCAAAAAGTCCGGTTCGATCCGGATCAGCTGCCCGCGCACGCGCAGCCGCTCCTGCAGCACCGCCAGTGCGGGATACACGCCCGCGCACACCTGCCCGTAGCGCACGGCGGTATCCGCCGCTTCCCCGGCCGTGATGTGCAAAAACAGCCACAGCCTGTCCACGGCGATGGCGCGCAGCACCCCGTCCGCCGCCCGCACGGCCACCGCCGCCAAGCGGCGCAGCGTTTCAAGCGTCGCGGCCGCACCGTCCTCGCGGAACCGGCGCGACAGCTCCGCGCCCAAGCCGCCGGTTTTTTCTTCCTTGCGCTTATCCTGCCCGTCTGCCGCCTTTTTCTTCGGCTTTTTGGCCGGTTTTTCGGTTTTTTCCGGCTTTTCCTTCTGCGGCAGCAGACGGATCGGGATGCCCAGCACCGTCACGCGCACGCGCAGCTCGCCGTCATACCGTATCCGGAAAAACACCGGCACGGCCAGCAGCAGCAACAGCAGCGCCGCCAAGGCGGCCAGCACCCACAGCAAGATCCGGACGGCGATCATCCGTTATCGTCCCCGGCCGGATCCGGCAGCGTGTCCGCATCGTCCGTATCACTGCCGAACAGCTCGCTGT
>JAJXDX010000295.1:1236-3116 GCA_021640185.1 Oscillospiraceae bacterium
CGGCGTGGACTGCAGCGGCGGCAGCTGCTCCAAGCGGTCGATGCCGAAACAGCGCAGAAAATTCTGCGTCGTGCCGTACAGCAGCGGCCGGCCGGGCAGATCCAGCCGCCCTTTTTCTTCGATCAGCCCTTTTTGCTGCAGGCTCTGCATCACGCCGCTGCAGTCCACGCCGCGCACCTGCTCGATGAACGGGCGCGTCACGGGCTGATCGTAGGCGATGATCGAAAGCACCTCCATCGCCGCCTGCGACAGCGGCGTGTTGCGGCGGATGTCCATCGCCCGCCGCACATAGCCCGCGTACGCTTTGCCGGAGCAAAGCTGATAGCGGTCGTCCAGCTTCAGCGCCGTCACGCCGCCGTCGCGCGTGTTGACGTCCTGCACCCAGTCGTCCGCGATGCGGGCGGTCGTTTCCTCATCCAGCTCCAGCGCCTGCGCCAAGCGCGAGAGCGGCACCGGCTCGCCGCTGGCGAACACGATCGCCTCCACGGCGGCGCGGTATTGTTTGATCTCCATCGGTCATCCCCCTGTGCTCACGCATTTCCGGCAGGTACGGCCAAGGCCTCCCCGGACGTATCGTCTGCCTCGGCCGGCTCCTCGCCGTCCCAGCCCGTTTCGCTGACGATCGTTTCTTCCCATTGATCCTGCGGGCGCATCTGCACGGTCTGCTCGTCGCCATCGCCGTCCACGCGGATCCGCTTCGACTTGATCAGCTCCAGCAGCGCCAAAAACGTCGCGATCATCTCGGAGCGTGACTCGGCGTTCTCGAACAGCGAGCCGTAGCGCACGTTCTGCCGCGCGTACAGCCGCCGCAGCACCACCGTGATCCGCGACGCGACAGACACGATCTTGCGCGATACGATGCCGCTGAACGCGCCCGCCGGCGGCGGCAGCCGCCGCTTCCCGCGGCCGGCGGCGGCCAGATAGGCCTCCACCATCTCGGCCGGGGCGTGCGTGCGGCGGTAGGTCAGATCCGGCGCGAACTCCTCCGGCTCGCGAACGAACAGGTCGCCGCCCACATAGTCGGCGGCCAGCCGTCTGGCCATCTGTTGGCACAGCCGGTATTCGATCAATTGGCCGGTCAGCGCGCGCTTGAGCTCGGCCGTGTCCTCCTCATGGTGCGGCAGCAGCATGGCGGATTTGATATAGGTCAAGCGCGCGGCCATCTCCAAAAACTCGCTCGCCACGTCCATGTCGTATTCGCGCATCTGCCGGATCGCCGCCAGATACTGCTCCAGCACCTGTGCGATCGGGATGTCGTAGATATTCAGCTTGTTCTTCTGCACCAAAAACAGCAGCAGGTCCAGCGGGCCTTCGAAGTCCGGCAGCTTGTAGGATATGCTCTCCATCGCGCTCTCCCGTCAGATCAGCCCGAACAGGCGCAGGATCCCGCTGCAGAACAGCCGGTTGAGCCACGCGATCGGCCCGGACAGCACGCCCATCGCCAGCAAGACGAACAGCACGATCATGATCTGGCGGCTGTAGCGCTCGATCGTGTACGACCAGCGCCCCGGCAGCAGCGAGCTCCACAGGCGGCTGCCGTCGAGCGGCGGGATCGGCAGCAGATTGAACACGGCCAAGCTGACGTTGACGCTCATCAGCACGCCCAGCAGCACGAACGACAGGATGCCGAGCACCGTCACGTCGGTCACGAACAGCGTACACAGCTTATAGATCCCCGCCGACAGGATCGCCATCAGCAGGTTGGACACCGGCCCCATCAGCGAAACGAAGATCGTGTCCCGCCGCGGGTGACGGAAATTGCGCGGGTTGATCGGCACGGGCTTCGCATAGCCGAAGCCAAACAGCACGATCATCAGCGTACCGTAAAGCGACAGATGCGAAAAGGGGATCAGTGTCAGCCGCCCGTGCCAGCGGGCGGT
>JAJXDX010000296.1 GCA_021640185.1 Oscillospiraceae bacterium
GCTGCAGATATCGCGATAACCGCAGGCGAGCGCGACCTCGCGCACGCCGCGCCGCTGCATACTGAGCATATTCGCGGCGTGGCGCAGGCGGACGTCCTCCAGATAGCTTTTGGCGGTCATCTGCGTTTCGGCATAAAACAGGCGCGAGAAATAGCTGCGGTCGAGGCTGAGCATCGCGGCGACGTCGGCGATCATCAGATGCTCCGAAAAATGCGCGTTGATGTATTCCTTGGCGTATTCGATATAGATGCTGCCGTTCTCGTCGATGGTCTGCACGCGCTCCGCGAGGGCATACAGCAGCTCGTACAGCTTGCCGCAGGTATAATACGCGTTTTTGATCGTGCCGTCCGCCCGCTCCGTGATGTCGCGGAACAGCTGCCCTAACTCCTCGCACGAGGCGACGCGGCAGGCCGCCGTGAGCTGATTGAGGACGAACGATGCCTCCGGATTGATCAGCACGCACGCGATCCACAGCTTTTCCCACCGCCGCTCGCCGGTGGAGCGCTGCGAGGTGGGCAGATACGGCGGCGAGATGAACACGTCGCCCGCCTTGACCTCGTAAGTGCGGCCGTTGATGGCATATGTCCCTTCGCCGGAGGCGACGTCGTTGAAGATGTAGCTGGTGAACGAGGTATCGGAAAAATCGTTCGACGAGCAGCCGCACGCCTCCGGCACGACCTGCGCGAAGCGGAATTTGTCGTAGAATACGTTGCGGTCCATGGTGCACCTCCCGACGCGATGATATAGGTCAAGTATACAGCGCAGGGGCGGGGAATGCAACAACGCGCGCTTTGGCGATCACAGCCAGCGGATGCGTCCGGCGCGCAGACGCGCGCCGCCGAAGGTGTAGGGTGAATACGCGATCTGCAGGCGGTCGCCGGGGCAAAACATCGCCTGCACCTGCTCCGGCTCGAACGTCACCGCCCGGCGGCATTCGCCGTCCCGCTCGAGCAATGTGCGGTCGCCGCCGTACGACAGCTCGAAGCAGCGGCCGTCCGCCATGTGCAGCAGACCGTTGTGCCGCGCGCCGTGATAGGACGGCGGCTCGAAATGCGACAGGGTGCCCTGATAGAGGCCCGCGACGGCTTCCACCGCCGTGACCGCGCCGTCCCTGATGGTCAGGTGCAACGCATCGTTTTGCTGCGGCGGCTGCGCCGCGGGCGCGCCGTCCTCGACGCGCCGGGTAAACGTGCAGTCCGGCGCCACCGGCAGCACGGTGTACGGCGCGTATTCGCCGACGGCGGGATCCTGACATTCCAGGCACAGGCCGCCGTCCTCCGTCATGCCGCGGAAGATACCGTCCGCCGTGTCCGGCAGGACGCGCTCTTTGGGCGAGAACGGCACGCACAGCGTCCGTTCGCCGGTGAGGTCGGCCGTCAGGATCAGCGTGTCGCCGTCCGTTTCGGCGCGGTAACCGTCGTCTGCCGCAAACGTGACCGTCAGCGGCACGGCCGCATCCGCCGTAAAGCGGTAGGTCTGCCCCGGCACGCGCGCAGTCAGGGTCAGCTGCACGTCGGGCGCACCGTCCACCGTCACGGTGAAGGGCGTGCCGGGCAGCCGTCCGCCCTCACGCACGGCATACGCGATCGGCAGCTGCTGTGCGATCAGGCCGCTCAGCCGCGCCTCGGCCGCGGCGTAGTCCGCCGCGGCAAGCAGCGCCTGCACCTCGGCCAGCGCCTGCGGATCCGTTTCCCCCTGCCGGTATTCATCCAGCAGGCGCTCCGCCGACAGGCGGCGCTGCACCAGACTGTGCCGCACGCGCTGCTGCCGCACGGTGAGCACCTGCGGCGCGGGCAGCGTCGTGCGCCACGCGCGCGTGACCTTGAGGGTGCGCACAGTGTTCTGCTCGCCTTGCGGGCAGAGCCGGACGGTATAAACACCGTCCTGCGGGACGGCGCAGGAGAAGCGCCAGACGCGGTTTTTGTTGAACCAATCGCGCAGCTCCCGCGCCCCGAGGAAGGTGAGCGGGCAAGGCATGCCGTCCTCGGCCGTGACGGACGGGGAAAGCTCCTGCAGGGCGTTCGCCATCGCCTCGCACGAGAGGGTCAGCGTATCCCCGGCCTTGGCGGTCACGCGGCCTTCGATGACCGCACCGTCCCGTTCCGGGACAAGGCGGCCGTCCGGCGTGCGGCCGACGCCGTAAAGCGAGAGCGGCAGCTCGCCGGGCGCACCGGTGCGCCAGTCGCGCTGGGCATCGGCATCGAGCAGCACGGGGCAGCACGGCTCTGCCGGCTCGGCGGGCGTGTCGACCGCGCGGTCGAGCGCCGCAAGGGCAGCGTCCTCGCCGTTTTCGCCGGGATTGAAGAGCGTGACGAACCCCATGCCGTAGCCATAAGCCTCGATCAGATAGCGGGCGAGCCCCGCCGCGTCGAGCATCGTCACCTCGAGGTTCGCGCAGGAAAGGCGGCTGTTGGCGCAGCCGTACTCGTAATGCCGGGGATCGGTGAAGGCGTACATCTCGCTGGAGGCCCACATCCGGTCGCCCATGCCGCTGATCCACGCGGGATGGCGGTCGTCGAACGAGGGATACAGCACCGCCTGCACGGTGTGGGTGTACAGCGCATTGCTGTACTGGGTGTCCGGCAGCGTCGCGCCCTGCGGCGTGACGCGGATCGGCGTGTGCCCCAGCGCACGGCGGTAATGCACCGTCTGCCCGTCATGATAGCGGGCGTTATCGGTGAAGAACCAGTCCTTTTCCGCCGGGCCGAAGCCCGCCCGCGGGTCGAGCCGCACGCCGTCGCACGCGGCGGCCTCCACCACCGGGTCGCTCATATCGGCACCGTCGCGCTCGGTATGGCTCCAGTAGCCGGAACCCCATTCCATGATGAAGGCCGGTTCGCCGTACGGCTCCGGCGCGTCGTGCGCCAGCGCGCGCGCGACCTCGGCGGCCGCCCACGCGATCTTTTTGCCGTACACATCCTCGGCATAGTCGTGGTGCATGGTCGGCCACGCGGTGCTCGACCACATATTCGGTGTGGTGGGATGCTCGCGTCCTGTCTGCTGATCGACGCACAGCTGCCCGTATTCCAGATCGGCAAAATAGCCGCCGCGGCCGTCCGGGCCGCTGCCCGCGCCCGCCCACCAGTGCGAAAACATCCACTGCACCGGCAGAC
>JAJXDX010000297.1 GCA_021640185.1 Oscillospiraceae bacterium
GTCTGCGCGATCGCGTGCGGTGCGGTGCTGACGCTGCGCCGCCGCGCATAAGAGCGAAACGAACGCCGCCCTGTCCGCCGTACGGCGGGCAGGGCGGTCCGGTGAAAGGAAACAGGGATGGAGCAGTTACATTTTTCTCAGCTGACCGGCGAGGATGCCCTCGGCCGCCGGCTCAGCCCGGCGGAGGATCTGCCTGCGCCGCGCAGCGGGCGGCAGGTCGGGATGTTCTATTTCCTCTGGCACGAGCCGCAGGAGAACGGGCTGATCGGCCGCTTCGACGAGATGCTGCGCACGCATGACAAAGCGCAGCTGACCGGACGGGACTCCCTTTTTTATCGGCTGCCGTGGGGAACGCCGCATTTTTGGGCAGAGCCGCTTTACGGGTTTTATTCCTCAGATGACGAATGGGTGATCCGCCGCCATGTCGAGCTGCTCACCATGGCCGGCATCGACTTTTTGGTCATCGACGCGACGAACCTGCTGGCCTTCGTCCCGCAGGCGCTCGTGCTGATGCGCGTGCTGCACGACTACCGCGCACAGGGGTTCGATGCGCCAAAGATCATGTTTTACACCCACACCGACAGCGCAGAGCGGATGCAGCAGCTGTATGACGGCATCTACCGCACGCAGCGGTATCCGGACACCTGGTTCTGCCTGCGCGGCAAGCCGGCGATCGTGGGCGACGCGGTGGCTGCCTCGCCGGAGGTGGCGGCATTTTTCACGATCAAGGTCGCCCAGTGGCCGAACGAGCCGGATCGGGTCGGTGGGTTCCCGTGGATGGATTTCGCCCGTCCGCAGCGCCTGTTCGCGAATGCGGACGGCAGCGAGAGCATCGTCAACGTCTCCGTCGCGCAGAACTCGTCCGACCGCTGCCGGTTCGGCGATTCCGTGCTGTACGGCGAAACGGGCAACCGCGGGCGCAGTTTCCGCGACGGTGCGGCACACATCACGCCGGAATCCTATTATTACGGCGATAACTTCCGCGAGCAGTGGGAGCGGGCGATCGCGCTGGATCCCGAGATGGTGTTCGTGACCGGGTGGAACGAGTGGATCGCCGGGGTGTGGAGCGGCGAGGACGACCGCCCCGCGGCGATCTTCGACTGCATCGACGGCGAGTACAGCCGCGATATCGAGCCGATGCGCGGCGGCTACGGCGATGCGTACTATCTGCAGCTGGCGGAATATGTGCGCCGCTACAAGGGCGTGCCGCACGGCGGGACGGATGCCGCCGTGCCGGACGATGCACCGCTTGCATCGACGGCGGGGATCCCCGTGCTGCGGCATTTCCCCGGTGCGGCGCGGGCGCACGATGCGCAGGGATATGTCGGGCGGCTGACCGCCCCGGCCGGGCGAAACGAGATTACGGCGACCTATGCGGCGCACGACGGCAGCGGTTGGCGGCTGATCGCCGCGTGCGATGCGGCGCTGCAGCCGGCCGACGGGCGCGGCGAATGGATGCGGCCGTATCTGCGCGTGCCGGGCGGCGAGCGCTCGCCGCTGGGCTATACGCACTATGTCGATACCGCCGCCGCAGACGGGGGCAGCGCGCCCCTTTACCGCTATCGGGCGGACGGCTGGCAGCCGGCCGGCCGTGTGCCGTGCACGGTCACGCCGCAGGGCGTGGCGGTGCATCTGCCCTTCGCGCTGACCGATCCGCAGACGCTGCGATGCAAATGGGTGGACAGCGTGCAGACCTACGACGGGCCGATGGCGTTTTACGAGCATGGCAGCGTTGCCCCGGCCGGACGGTTCGATCAGATCGTTCGGCGATAACGAAAAAGCAACGCCCGCGCGGGGAGATCCCCGCGCGGGCGTTTTTGCTCAGGTTCGCCGGGCGCTTACTCGATCAGGCCGCTCTCCTTGAGCAGCAGCTGGATATCCGTGCCGCGGACTTTTTTCAGCGCGATCTTGATCGCCTCGCGCTCCGCAAAGGAGAGCGGCGCCTCGGTGATCGGCTTTTTGTCCAGTGCGTAGTAGCAGGCGCGCAGCAGCTCGCGCACGTCGTACTTGCTGCCCCAGACCTCCGGCACGCCGCGGTCGATATCCAGCAGCGTATAGACCGATTCCATACCGGTGCGCATGGAGTATTCGGTGGTGAAGATCGTATCGCGCGGCGTTTCGGCGAACTGGCCGATGAAGGCGAAGTTCACTGCACCGTCCGGCACGACCTTCGGGCGGTCGGACTCCTTACGGGGCTGGAAGAAGGCGTTGATATAGGGCATGAAGCAGGTGGTGGTATTGCAGGCGTCATGCGCCAGCGCGTCGATGCGGTCCTCCGGCACGCCGATGTGGTACAGCCACTCGCGGCAGACCTCCTCGCCGGTGCAGTCGCGCATGGCCTTCTTCACATAGTTGCCCTCTCTGTCGGTGCTCAGCGAATACAGCCAGACGAGCACGGTGTTCTTATCCTGTGCCTTGAACTGCGGCTGACGGTTGATCGTCCACGACAGATACCAGTTGTCGGTGCTGTCCTTGACGGTGACGATGCCGCCGGTGGTCACCTTGCCGGCGCGGGGATCGCGCTGGCAAACGTTCATGATGTGCTGAATGATCTCTTCATTGGAGGTGGCGACGGTGGCGCTCATCCAGTTGGTGGCATCGACGTCGGAGCAGAATTTGTCCGGATCGCCGTACTCGCCGTTTTCGGCCTGTGCGGCGATGGCCTTCCACATATCCCACGACTCGCCGTACCCGTTCTTCACGCCGGAGAGATCCGGCGCATGGGTCTGGTCGCCGTAGCAGGAGGTGTCGGTGCAGCAGCCGTTGGTGATGAACACCAGATCGTCCTCGGTCAGGTCGATCGTCTGCTCGGTGCCGTCCTTGACGTACACGAGCTGCTTGGCGACCTTTTTGCCGCCCTCGGTCTTGATGACGACGTTCTTCACGTCCATGCCGTATTCGATCTGCACGCCGTGCGCCTCGAGGTATTTGACCAGCGGCAGGATCATGCTCTCGTACTGGTTATACTTGGTGAAGCGCAGGGCGCTGAAATCCGGCAGGCCGTCGATGTGATGGACGTAGCGGCACAGATACCGCTTCATCTCCAGCGCGCTGGACCAGCGCTGGAAGGCGAACATCGTCTGCCAGTACAGCCAGAAGTTCGTGCTCC
>JAJXDX010000298.1 GCA_021640185.1 Oscillospiraceae bacterium
GGCGACGGCAGCGGCGAGGCCGGATCGGTCGAGCTGTGGCTGGCCGGCAACTCCGGCCGCGATCAGGCCGTGTCGATCAAATCGCTGGCCGATAACTATTTTTCTCCGCAGACGGGCATCCGCCTCGATCTGCGGCTGGTGGACATGGACGTGCTGCTGCGCGCCGTTTCCGCCGACGAAGGGCCGGACATCGCCATTTTCCAGGATCAGGCGACGCCGGTCAACTATGCCCTGCGCTCCGCGCTGCAGGATCTGTCGGTGTTTCCTGACGTGGAGGAGGTCCGGCAGCGTTTCGCGCCCAGTGCGCTGGTCCCGCTGACGCTGGGCGACGCCCTGTACGGGCTGCCGGAGCAGCAGACGTTTTTGATGATGTTCTATCGCAAGGACATCCTGCACGACCTTGGGCTTAGCGTGCCGCAGACGTGGCAGGACTTCTATGCGATGATCCCGGTGCTGCAGAGCAACAACCTGCGCATCGGTCTGCCCAGCCCGATCACCACCACCTCCGGCGGCATGGCGACGCAGCTCAACTCGCTGTTCAATGCCCTGCTGTACCAAAACGGGCTGGAGATCTATTCCGACGACCGCAGCCGCTGCCTGCTCGACGAGCCGGCGGCCATCGAGGTGTTCACCCAGTGGTCGGAGCTGTATACGAAATACAAGTTGGATAAGACCCTTAACGAAACAGACTATTTCCGTACGGGCGAGGCACCGATCGTGCTTTCGACCTATACGCTTTATAATACGCTCTCCGTGTCCGCGCCGGAGATCCGCGGCCTGTGGAGCATGGCTCCCGTCCCCGGCATCCGGCAGGAGGACGGGCAGATCCGGCGCGACGTCGGCTCCGCCGTGACGAGCGTGATCATGTTCGGCAACGCCAAGGACAAGGACGCCTGCTGGTCTTACATGAAGTGGTGGACCTCGGCAGACGCGCAGACGCTGTACGGGCGCGAGATCGAGGCGCTGCAGGGCATCTCCGCCCGCTATCCCACCGCGAACTTAGAGGCGATGTCCCGTCTGCCGTGGCCGACCGAGATCGCCGAGGCGCTGAACACCCAGTGGAAGAGCGTGCGCGGCGTGCCGGAGGTCGCCGGCGGCTATTACGTCGGCCGCAGCGTCGATAACGCTATCAAGAGCGTGATCAACGAGAACAAGAACGCCCGCGAGGTCCTGCTCGATCAGGTGGAGGACATCGACCGGGAGATCGCCGTCAAACGGCGGGAATTCGGATTGGAGTGATGGTAGAGATGAACAAGCTGACGAATGGCGCATTTTGCCGCCGTCCGCTCGACAGGTTCCGGCGCAGCATCGGGTCGTATCTGCTCGTCACGCCTTTTATGCTGATCTTTTTCGTTTTCACCGTCGCGCCGGTGTTCGTGACCTTCGTCATCAGCCTGACGAAATATAACGTGCTGGAAACGCCGGTGTTCATCGGGCTGGACAACTACCGCCGCCTGCTGCTGGAGGACGACGTGTTCGCCAAAGCGGTGAAGAACACGCTGGTGTTCGCGATATTCACCGGGCCGCTGGGGTATGTGCTCTCGTTCCTCGCCTCGTGGGCGATCAACGAAACGGATCGCCGTGTACGCGGGCTGCTGACCTTTGTGTTTTATCTGCCCTCGATGTCGGGGACGGTGTACACGATCTGGAACATCATCTTCAGCAGCGACATCTACGGCTATGCCAACAGCGCGCTGATCCGGATGCATATCATCACCGAGCCGATCGCGTGGTTCACGTCCGAAACGTGGATCATGCCGCTGATCATCATCGTCCAGCTGTGGATGAGCCTCGGCACGGGCTTTTTGGCCATGCGCGCCGGTCTGGCGGCGATCGACGAGCAGTATTACGAGGCCGGTGCGATCGACGGGGTGCGCAACCGGTTCCAGGAGCTGTTCTACATCACGCTGCCGATGATGGCGCCGCACCTGATGACGGCTGCCGTGCTGCAGATCACGGCGATGTTCTCGAACTCTGCCGTCGCGCAGAACCTGACCGGCTTCCCCAGCACGAACTATGCCGGCCACCTGATCATGACGCATCTGATGGATCATTCCACCTTCCGTGTGGAGCGCGGCTATTCCTCTGCGATCGCCGTGCTGCTGTTTTTGATCATGATCCTGCTCGACCACCTGTTCATGAAGATCTTACGAAAGGCGGGTGCCTGACGGATGTACGAAAAGACTGTCCCCACCGGCGCACGGCGCTTTTGGCACCGCCTGTTCTCGAACTATACGGGCAAGCGCAACCGCACGAAGGTCGGCAACATCGCGGTCACGCTGTTCATCATCGTGATCGCGGCGTTCAGCGCCATCCCGCTGGTGATGAGCGTCGGGATGTCGCTCAAGCCGCTCAACGAGCTGTTTTTCTACCCGCCGCGCCTGCTGCCGACCCGGCCGACGCTGGAGAATTTCTCCACGCTGTTCTCGCTGATGGACACGACGTGGGTGCCGTTTTCCCGGTATGTGTTCAACACCGTGTTCTTGACCGTTGCCGTCACCGGCGGCCACGTGATCTTGGCCTCCATGGCGGCCTATCCGCTGGCGAAGAACCGGTTCGTCGGGCGCGACCTGATGAACAAGCTGATCCTGTATTCGCTGATGTTCGTCGCTGCCGTGGCGGACGTTGCGAACTATCTGACGATCTCCGCACTGGGCTGGATCGACACGTATTGGGCGGTCATCATCCCCGGCTGGGGGGCGCCGCTCGGCCTGTTCATCATCCGAAACTACGCCACGACGATCCCGGACTCGCTGCTGGAGGCCGCGCGGATCGACGGCTGCAACGACCTGACCATCTACGGCAAGATCGTGATGCCGATCATCCGTCCGGCTTGGCTGACGGTGATCATTTTGATGTTCCAGCAGACGTGGAGCTCGACGAACTCGCAGTACATCTACAAAGAAGAGCTCAAAACGCTGCCGTACGCCCTTAACCAGATCGTGTCCGGCGGCGTGATCCGTCAGGGCGCGGGGCAGGCCGTCGGCGTGCTGATGCTGCTGGTGCCGGCGATCGTGTTCGTCATCAACCAGAGCAGCATCATCGACACGATGGCGACCTCCGGATTGAAAGAATGAACGCGTCCGCAC
>JAJXDX010000299.1:0-1560 GCA_021640185.1 Oscillospiraceae bacterium
CCGGTGGACCGTTCCGGCATCAGCCGGACGGCAAGATAGGCTATAGGAGGCTGTTATCATGTCGATCAAACCTTTGGCAGACCGTGTGGTCCTGCGCTTCGTCGAGGCGGAGGAAACGACCAAGAGCGGCATCATTTTGGCGGGCGCCGCTAAGGAGAAGCCGCAGGTGGCGGAGGTCGTGGCCGTCGGCCCCGGCGGTAACGTAGAGGGCAACGAGATCACGATGTACGTCCATGTGGGCGACAAGGTGCTGATCACGCGTTACGGCGGCACCGAGGTCAAGCTCGACGGTGAGGAATACACCATCGTGCGTCAAAACGACATTTTGGCCGTCGTGGAATGATCCCGGCGGTAAGGAAACAGGAGGTAATCGATCATGGCTAAGGAGATCCTTTACGGAGAAGATGCGCGCAAAGCGCTGCAGGCCGGTGTTGACCAGCTTGCCGACACGGTGAAGATCACGCTGGGGCCGCGCGGCCGCAACGTGGTGCTGGATAAGAAGTTCGGCGCGCCGCTGATCACGAACGACGGCGTGACGATCGCGAAGGAGATCGAGCTGGACAACGCCTTTGAGAACATGGGTGCGCAGCTGGTCAAGGAAGTGTCCATCAAGACCAACGACGTGGCGGGCGACGGCACCACCACCGCGACGCTGCTGGCGCAGGCGCTGATCCGCGAGGGCATGAAGAACGTCGCGGCCGGGGCCAACCCGATGGGCGTCAAGCGCGGCATCCAGAAGGCCGTCGACGCCGTCGTGGCCGAGGTGAAGAACAACTCGAAGAAGGTCAGCGGCACGGACGACATCGCGTCCGCGGCCACGATCTCGGCCGGTGACGCCGTGATCGGCAAGCTGATCGCCGAGGCGATGGAGAAGGTGTCGGCCGACGGCGTCATCACCGTCGAGGAGTCCAAGACGGCCGAAACGTACACCGAGGTCGTGGAAGGGATGCAGTTCGACCGCGGCTATATCACGCCGTACATGGTCACCGATACCGATAAGATGGAAGCCGTCATCGACGATGCTTACCTGCTGATCACCGACCGCAAGATCTCCAACATCCAGGATATCCTGCCGCTGCTCGAGCAGATCCTGCAGAGCGGCAAGAAGCTGGTCATCGTGGCTGAGGATGTCGAGGGCGAGGCGCTGTCCACCCTGATCGTCAACCGCCTGCGCGGTACGTTCACCTGTGTGGCGGTCAAGGCGCCGGGCTTCGGCGACCGCCGCAAGGAGATGCTGCAGGATATCGCGATCCTGACCGGCGGTCAGGTCATCTCCGAGGAGCTGGGCTTCGAGCTGAAGGATGCCACCGTGGCGCAGCTGGGCCGTGCCCGTCAGGTCAAGGTCACGAAGGAGAACACCGTCATCGTCGACGGCATGGGCGATCCCGACGCCATCAAGGCGCGTGTGGGCCAGATCCGTGCGCAGATCGAAACGACGACCTCCGACTTCGACCGCGAGAAGCTGCAGGAGCGTCTGGCGAAGCTTGCGGGCGGCGTGGCGGTCATCAAGGCCGGTGCGGCGACCGAGGTCGAGATGAAAGAGAAGAAGCTGCGCATCGA
>JAJXDX010000299.1:1570-1929 GCA_021640185.1 Oscillospiraceae bacterium
TGCTGCTGCCGATGATCGACGCCGCCGACGGCGACGAAAAGACCGGCCTGCGCATCGTGCTGAAGGCGCTTGAGGAGCCGGTGCGCCAGATCGCGCTCAACGCCGGTCTGGAGGGCAGCGTGATCATCGACAAGATCCGCACTGCCGATAAGATCAACTACGGCTTCGACTTCGCGAACGAGCAGTATGTGGATATGTTCTCCGCCGGTATCGTCGACCCGACCAAGGTGACGCGTTCCGCGCTGCAGAACGCCGCATCCGTCGCGGCCATGGTCCTGACGACCGAGAGCCTTGTTGCCGACAAGAAAGAGCCGCAGCCTGCTGCTGCCGCTCCGGCTGCCGGCGGCATGGACGGGATG
>JAJXDX010000299.1:1939-3079 GCA_021640185.1 Oscillospiraceae bacterium
GCCCCGCAGAGCATTTGCCCTGCGGGGCCTTGCCTTTTTGGAGGGATACGATGGAGCACCCCGACAGGCTCGTCGCGCTGGCCGCCGAACTGCAGGCCATCGCGCAGACCGGGCTGACCTATGTGCGCGATCCGTTCGACCGGGAGCGGTATGTCCGCATCCGGCAGATCGCAGCTGAGTTGATGGCTGAGAAAAGCGGCCTGCCGCTGGACACGGTGCAGGGGCTGTTCTGCGCCGACAGCGGCTATCCTACGCCGAAGGTGGACACGCGTGCTGCCGTGTTTCGCGACGGGCGGGTGCTGCTGGTGCGCGAGAAAAACGGCACGTGGTCGCTGCCCGGCGGCTGGTGCGAGCAGTCGCTGTCCGCCGCCGAGAACGCCGCCAAGGAAACGCTGGAGGAGAGCGGCCTGACGGTCACCGTCGACCGTTTGGTCGCGGTGCAGGACCGCAACAGGCATAACCGGCCGCCGTATGCTTACGGCGTGATCAAGCTGTTTTTCTCCTGCACGGCGACGGGCGGCGCGTTCACCGAAAATGCGGAAACGACCGAGAGCCGCTGGTTTTTGCCGGACGAGCTGCCCGCGCCGCTGGCCGAGGAAAAGGCCACGCGCGAGCAGATCCTGCTGTGCTTTTCGGCGCACGGTGCCGCACATTGGGGATCGGTGTTCGACTAGATCTTGGTCAAAAAACGTCCGGACGGATCAGCAGATCCGCCCGGACGTTTTTACTTTTCCTTTTGCCCGAAATAGCGCCGGTACAGCCGCCCGGCGTAGCCGGGATCGGAAAAACCGAACAGCGCCGCCGCCTCGCACAGAGGCAGGTGTTCCTTTTCCATCAATGCGCGCATGCCGGTCAGCTTTTGCCGGTTGACGAACTGCGTGACCGAGCCGCCCGTGCATTTTTTGAACACCGCGCACAGGTAGCCCGGTGTGATGCCCAGATGCTGTGCGACCTCCTGCTGTCGGATCGGGCGGGAAAGGTTATCGCAGATGTAGCGCTGTGCCCGCTCGGCATAGCGCATCTCGCCTGCCGTGCAGGACAGTGTGCTGCGGCGATAGCCTTCGCCGGCGGCGGCCAGCAGCGCGAGGAACAGCCCGGCGCAGCCGAGCGGAGCGTCCGGCGACAGCGCCTGCCGGCGGA
>JAJXDX010000300.1:0-1418 GCA_021640185.1 Oscillospiraceae bacterium
GGCATCGTTCGTATGCTCGTCGGCGTCCGCGACGGCGACCTGCGCGGCGGCGCGCACGGCCTGCGGTGCGATCTGCGCGGCCAAACACAGCAGCTCGTAGTCCTCCAGCGCGCCGCGCATCGCCTCGCTGCGCAGGCTCTCGAACACGCTAAGGCCCTCGCGGTCGGGATAGACGATGAACGCGTCGCACGGGAAAGAGCCGAAGCAGCTGACGTCGGCATAGGGGTCGTGCCGATGCACGCACGGGCCGTAGTTGTTCCATGCATAGTGCAGATAGCCGGTCAGCCCGGCCAAGAAGTTATACCACCCAAGCAGCCGCGTGGCGGCCAGCGGGTAATCGCCAAGGCGGGAGAGATAGTCGAACTGCGGCTGCAGGCAGGTGTACTGCCACACCTCGGCGCGGCCGTCCGGGATGGCGCGGTACGCTTGCGGCGCGTGTGCGTGGTGCCACAGCAGCGGCACGTGGATGTCCAGCTCCCGCCCGAAGGTGTACGGCGACTCGCGCCGGACGGCATCGATCGTGCGCGCGCCCGGCATCAGCTCGTGGATCAGGCGATAGACCGCCAGCGTCTGCTGATACTGGATGTCGCTGTCGATCTCGTCCGCGACGTGCTGCAGCCATGCCTCTTCCAGCCCCATCGCGCGCAGATGCGCGCCAAGGGCAGAGAACAGCGTGCGGTGGAACTCCTCCACCGCCGGGTCGGCGGCCGGCTTCCACACCCGCTCGAAATGCCCGTCCGGCTGCCGCTCGAACACCCAGCCGATCAGCCCGCGCTGGCTCCACGAGGTGGCGGGCGGCATATCCAGCGACCAGTCGCGGGACAGCAGGTGCATCCCGGAAAAGCTGCGCGCGCCCATGCCGTCCGGATCGCGCATGATCGCCAAAAAGCGATCGAGATGCGTGAAGTCGAACCGCAGCGTGCCGTCCGCATCGACGGACAGGCCGTCGGCCAGCACGTGCTCCAACGGCACGTCGATCACGTTCTGCCGCTGTGCGCGCATGATCCGCCCGCAGTGCAGCAGCAGCGTTTCGTGTTCCGGCGACCACGGTTCGATCCCGTAGACGCGGCGCAGATGCTCCGGCTCCAGCAGCTGCGTCCAGCAGACGTAGGAGAAGCGGGAGCGCTCCGGCGCGGGCAGCGCCGCGCGGTGTACGACCGCTGCGATCGGCAGCGCGGCCGAAAAGCCGTCCGCCGTGACCGTGAGCGTGGCGGGATATTCGCCGGGCGCGGCCTCCGGCGCGGCCGACATGCGCAGATACAGCGCGCGGCATTCCCCGGCCGGGACGTCGACCGGCTGCGGGCGCAGCACCTCCGGCAGCAGGCCGGGCGCGGTCGCGCGCACCGAGCGGCTGCCGATATGGATCGTGTTTTGCGAAAACGGCAGCAGCTGCACGGTAAAGATCTCGACCGTCACAC
>JAJXDX010000300.1:1428-3060 GCA_021640185.1 Oscillospiraceae bacterium
CGCCGTGTGCAGCACCACCGGCGGGCAGACGGCGGGGATGTCCGGCGGGCAGGTGCCGGGGAAGATGTCCTCGGTCGGTGCGGCGGAAAACAGCCGCACGCCGTCGGCAAAAAGCAGACCGTTCATCGGGCGCACGCTCCTCTCTCGGCATAACGGGCCAGCGGTTCGTTATCCCCGGCCGCGCAGGCCGGATCCAAACGGCACACCAGCGCCTGCCGCGTGCAGGAGAGCAGCCCGGCGGCGTCCTCGCCGCGGGCGGACACGCGCGACAGCGCCCGGCACAGCGTATCGGTCAGCCACGGGTCGGCCTGCCGTGCCGCCATGTACAGCCGCCGGTCGTGTTCCGCCAAGCGGCACAGCATCGCGCGGTAGTCCTCGCCCGTGGCGGCGGGCAGAGCGCCCTCCCCCGCCGCTGTGAAAAGCAGCGACAGCGGATCCGGCGCATCCTGCGCCGGGACGCTCGGCGCGTCCGGCAGCACGGCGGGACAGGCGGCCGCCACGTGAAGGACGACCGCCAGATAGCACACGCCGGCCTCCAGCTCCAGCTCCAGCAGCGTGCGGTAAAGGCCGGGCGGCGTCTGCGGCGATGTGCGCGCGGTGACGAGCAGCGCCCCGGCGCGGTACGGCAGCGCGGCGGCGGGCTTTGCGATGAACTGCGGCTCGCCCGCGCCGGACGCGTCCGGGATGGCCAGCGGCCGCACGTCCAGCTGCGGCGCGGTGCGGCCGTACATCGGCAGCGCGCGCGCGCCGCGCACATACAGCCCGCATTCGCCGCCGGTGTATACGGCGACGGCGGCGGTCATGTCGTCCTGCGTCAAAAACAGGCGGATGCGCTGCGGCGCGTCCATGGTGGGCAGCGGCTGCGTCGCCGGGTGCATATCGCCGTCCATGGCGGCGACGGCATCGGCATCCGGCGGCACGGTCAGTGCCGTGACCGGGCTGCCGGCCGGCAGGGAAAAGATCCGGCAGGTCTGCCGGGGGGAGCGGTCGATGAGCATGGCTCGTCCTCCTAACGGTGCGCCCCGCACGGCGGGGCTTTTTTATCCGATAAGCCGATTATACCGGACGCGCCCATGCGGGGAAATAGCGGATTTTTGCGTTTTGCCTGCATTTTTTTATGCCGTAGGCGCGGCGGCGTGAGAAATCGGTTATCGCATCGAAAAAATCTTGGATTGTTGCGCCGGGGGGATCTTGGTAACATGAAAACGAGATACCGGGAGAGCGCCCGCCGCGCCGCCCGGGCAAGAGAAAGGGATGTGTTTTGATGAACAAGCGAATGATCGCCGGCCTGATCTGCCTGCTGCTGATGCTGCAGCCGCTTGCCGGCTGCGGCAAAGATCCCGCGCCGTCCGATCCGGCGTCGGGCAGCCCCGCCTCCGGCGGCGGGAGCGATCCCGGCAGTCTGCCGGGCGACCCCACCGTGTCCGATGCGACGTCCGGCACGGCCTCCGCCGACGGCACGTCCGCACCCTCCGGCGGTACGAAGGCCACCGGCGCGAAAACGACTGCCGGACGCACGGACGGCACGAAGGGGACGACCGCCCCGGCCAAGAGCCTGCCCGCCGCGGTCGCGACGTGGTTCGAAGGGCCGCTGACCGACCTGCAGCGCCACAGCCGAGGCAGTCTCCTTCT
>JAJXDX010000301.1:0-892 GCA_021640185.1 Oscillospiraceae bacterium
TTCACACATCCTTTCCCTCCGCCGCAATTGGCTTTGGGGTTCTTTGACAAGCTGAAACGGCTTTCCTTTACCGGGATCAGTCCAGCTCGCGCTTGCCGGTGTACAGCTCGGCATACCGGCCGCCGAGGGCGAGCAGCTCATCGTGGCTGCCGCGCTCGATGATCTGGCCCTGCTCCAGCACGCAGATCAGGTCGGCATTGCGCACGGTGCTCAGCCGGTGCGCGATGACGAAGGTCGTGCGGTCGCGCATCAGGCGGTCCATGCCGTGCTCGATGTGCCGCTCGGTGCGGGTGTCGACGGAGCTGGTCGCCTCGTCGAGCACCAGGATCTTGGCGCGGCTGAGCGCGGCGCGCGCGATGTTGAGCAGCTGGCGCTGCCCCTGCGACAGGTTGGCGCCGTCGCCCTCCAGCCGGGTCTGATATCCGTCGCTCAGGCGCATGATGAACGAGTGTGCGCTGGCGGTCTTGGCCGCGGCGATGACCTCCTCGTCCGTCGCGTCCAGCCGGCCGTAGCGGATGTTCTCCATCACCGTGCCGGTGAACAGGTGCGTGTCCTGCAGCACCATCGCGATGTTGCGGCGCAGATCGGCCAGCGGGTATTCCCGGATGTCCGTGCCGTCGATCATGATCTTGCCCTCGTCGATGTCATAGAAGCGGTTGAGCAGGTTCGTGATCGTGGTCTTGCCCGCACCCGTCGAGCCGACGAACGCGATCTTCTGCCCCGGTTCGGCCGTCAGCGAGATGTCGCGCAGCACGGTCTTGCCCGGCAGATAGCCGAACGTGACGTGATCGAGCCGCACCCTGCCGCGCAGGCCCTCGGTGCTGTGCGGATCGGCAGCGTCCGCCGGCTCCGGCGGCGTGTCCATGACCTCGAACACCCGCTCCGCACCGGC
>JAJXDX010000301.1:902-3051 GCA_021640185.1 Oscillospiraceae bacterium
TGCACATCAGCACGCCGCCCACGCCGACGGTCACGGCGTAGCCGATCTGGCTGGTGTTGCCCATGATCGGCCCCATCACGCCGCCCCAGAACTGCGCCTTGAACTGCTTGTCGCGCATATCGTCATTGAGCAGCCCGAACTCCTCCACGCACGCTTCCTCGTGGCCGAACACCTTGATGACCTTCTGGCCGGTGACCGTTTCCTCCATGTAGCCGTTGACCGCGCCCAGCGCCGCCTGCTGCCCGGAATAATATTTGCGGCTGCGCCCGGCGATCAGCATCCCGCCGCGGGCAAAGATCGGCACGAACGCCACGGTGATCAGCGTCAGCACCCAGTTGGTCGTGACCATGAACACGAACGTGCCGATCAGCGTGACCGTGCCGGACACGAGCGAGGTGAGGGAGTTATTGAGCATGACGTCGATATTGTCGATATCGTTGGTGAAGCGGGACATGATCTCGCCGGTCGGATGGCCGTCGAAATAGCGCACGGGCAGCCCCTGCAGCCGCGTGAACAGCTCGCCGCGCAGCCGCTCCGTGATCCCCTGCGATACCGACAGCATCAGCCGCCCCTGCAGGTAGGTCGTGCCGATACCGACGAGGTACACGATCAGCAGCAGCACGACGGCCGTGATCAGATAGGCCATGACCGCGCCGCCGACGGACAGGCCGAGCGCCTCCGTCAGCGAGGAGATCAGCCGGTCGGCCGCCTGCTCGATCGTGCTCATGCGGATCGCGGCGTCCGGCTTGACCGCCAAGGTCAGCTTATCCACGATCGGTGCCAGCAGGTACGAGCCGAGCAGCGACGTGGCCGTGCTGATCAGCATACACAGCAGCACCAGCAAAAAGCGCAGCCGGTACGGCCGCATATACGAAAGCAGACGCCCCAAGGTCTTTTTGGTGTCCTTCGGCTTGCCGCCCATGCCGCGTCCGCCGGGGCCGCCGGGGCCGTGGCCGCGGCGCATCCCGCCCGGTGCGCCGGGCTTCGCCGCGCTGTTATACTGCTTTTGCAGCTGCTCCAGTGTTCTGGGCTTTGCGGGTCTTGCCATCGGTCAGCCCTCCTTCCGGTCGATCTGCGAATAGCAGATCTCCTGATACTCGGTGTTCGTCGCCAGCAGCTCGTCATGCGTGCCGACACCGGTGATCTTGCCGTCGTTCATGACCACGATCATGTCCGCCTCCTGCACGGAGGAGATCCGCTGCGCGATCACGATCTTGGTCGAGCCGGCCAGGTCCTCGCGCAGCGCCTGCCGGATCTGCCGCTCCGTCGCGGTGTCCACCGCGCTGGTGGAATCGTCCAGGATCAGGATCTTGGGCTTTTTGAGCAGCGCACGGGCGATGCACAGGCGCTGCTTCTGCCCGCCGGACACGTTGGTGCCGCCCTGATCGAGCATGGTGTCGTATCCGTCGGCAAACGTGGAAACGAACTTATCCGCCTGCGCGTGCCGGGCGGCGCGGCGCACCTCCTCGTCCGTCGCGTCGCCGTCGCCCCAGCGCAGGTTCTCCCCGATCGTGCCGGAGAACAGCGTGTTCTTCTGCAGCACCATGCCCACGCCGTCGCGCAGATGCTCGAGCGAATAATCGCGCACGTCCGCCCCGTCGACGAGCACTTGGCCCTCATCGACGTCGTACAGGCGGCAGATCATGGACACCAGCGTCGTTTTGCCGCAGCCGGTGGAGCCGATGATGCCCACCGTCGCGCCGTGCGGGATGGTCAGATCGATGTGGTCGAGGACGTAGCCCTCGCTGTTTTTGTAATACCGGAAGGAAACGTTTTTGAACTCGACGTCCCCACGGGTGACCAGCCGGTCGGGTTCGGCGGCGTTCTCGTCGTCAAGATCCAGCGGCTCGTCGAGCACCTCGCGGATGCGGCGCGCGCTGGCCAGCGCACGGGACGAGAACATCAGCAGCATCGTCACCATCATCAGCGACGACAGGATCTGCGTCACATAGGTCACGAACGCCGACAGGTCGCCGATCGGCATACCGCCGGACAGCACCGTACGGCCGCCCAGCAGCAGAACGGCCAAGACCGTGAGGTTCATGAAGATCGTGGTGACCGGCTGCATGAAGATCATGATCTTCATCGCGGATATCCCGGCCTCCTTCAGATCGCGGTTGGCGCGGGTGAATTTGCCGATCTCGTGATC
>JAJXDX010000302.1:0-991 GCA_021640185.1 Oscillospiraceae bacterium
AGCAGCCGGAAGGACACGCTGTCCATGTTGCACACCGACAGATAGCCCAGCGCGATGGGCATCCCGTGCGCCATGCCGCGCGCGAAGGGGGAACGCATGAAAGATCTCTCCTTTGCCTATCGATGATAACGATGATACCACTTCCGGGCGAAAAAAGCGACCCGCCGGGGCAAAAACGCTCATTTTTCAGCAAAAGAGGCAGGCTTTTCCTGCGTCAGGTCCGCCTTTTGTGCGAAGTGGCCAAATGTGCCGAAATCGCTTGCATTCCTGCCGCACAAGTGGTATACTAAGCAAAGTAAGATATGATGAAGTAAAGGAGTGGGGCGACCCGCTCCTTTATCATTGTCCGGTCCGGGCAGGAAAGGCGGCAGAGCATGGGCAAGCAAAACGCAAAGGGCGCAGGCGGCGCAGCGCCGGGCGGCATCGCAGGCAAGATCGTACCGCTCGTCGAGCCGATCACCGCGCAGCACGGGCTGCTGCTGTGGGACGTGCGTTTCGTCAAGGAGGGCGCGACGTGGATCCTGCGCATCGTCATCGACCGGGAGGACGCGCCCGTGTCCATCGACGACTGCGTGGCGGTGTCGCGGCAGCTCAGCCCCGTTTTGGACGAGAAGGACCCCATCCCGCAGTCGTACTGTCTGGAGGTCACTTCGCCCGGCGCGGACCGCGAACTGACGCGGCCGGAGCATTTCGCTTACTATATCGGTTATCCGGTCAGCGTGCGGCTGTATGCGCCGGACGAGGTCGGCCGGCGCGAGATGTGCGGCGTTTTGGCCGACTGGCAGGACGGCGTGCTGACCCTCGAGGGCGAGGACGGCAGCCGGACGGTGTTCGAGAAAAAAGCCGTCGCCGCCGTGCACGCGATCGACGACTTCGAGGAGATCCCAGAGCCTTGACGGTTTTCTGCCGCCGGCAGACGGCGGCGCTCGGCAACACGATTTTTGTGGAGGTTTCAGTGTCATGACGAACAAAGACATCGCAGAGTTTTTCG
>JAJXDX010000302.1:1001-3036 GCA_021640185.1 Oscillospiraceae bacterium
GACATGGACTATCTGACGGAAAAGATCGAGGCGGCGATCGTCGTCGCGGTCAAAAAGGACTTCGGCGGCAAGGATAACATCATCGTCACCATGGATCCCGAGCGCGGCGAGTTCTCCGTTTCCCTGCGCAAGACGGTGGTCGACGAGGTCGTCGATCCCGACGAGGAGATCCTGCTCGACCGGGCGCTGTGCTACGATAAGACGGCGGCGGTCGGCAAGGTCATCGACATCAAGCTGGATACGAAGGAATTCGGGCGCATCGCGGCCCAGTCCGCCAAGCACGTGATCCGTCAGGGCATCCGCGAGGCGGAGAAGAACCAGCAGGTGCTGGAGTTCGTGCGCCACAAGCAGGAGATGATCGGCGTGCTGATCACGCGGGTGGATCCGCGCACCGGCGCGGCCACCGTGCAGGTGGGCAAGGGCGAAACGGTACTGCCGAAGAGCGAGCAGATGGAGACCGACGACATCGAGGTGGGCAAGCGCCTGCGCGTGTACGTCGTGGACGTGAAGGAAACGGAAAAGGGGATGCGCGCGCTCGTTTCCCGCACGCATCCGGGTCTGGTCACCCGCCTGTTCGAAAACGAAGTGCCGGAGATCTTCGACGGCACGGTCGAGATCAAGGCCATCGCCCGCGAGGCCGGCTCCCGCACGAAGATGGCCGTGCTCTCGCATGACGAGAACGTCGATGCCGTGGGTGCCTGTATCGGGCAGCGCGGCAGCCGCGTGGCGAACATCGTGGAGGAGCTGGGCGGCGAAAAGATCGACATCGTGGAATACAGCGACGACCCCGCGACGTTCATCGCGGCGGCGCTGGCCCCGGCCAAGGTGCTGGGCGTCGAGCCGGAGGCGGACGGCAGCAAGGCCTGCCGCGTGACCGTGCCGGACGCGCAGCTGTCGCTGGCGATCGGCAACAAGGGGCAGAACGCCCGTCTGGCGGTCAAGCTGACCGGCTGGAAGATCGATATCCGCCCGGAGAGCGGCTTCTACGGCGAGGACGAGCCGGAGGAGCCTGCGGCCGATGACACCGCGGCGGATGCCGCCGAGGAGATCCCGGCCGAGGACTGATCTGCGGCGCGACCATAACGGGGGGTGACGGCAGTGCCCGTACATGAAAAAAAGATCCCGCTGCGCAAATGCAGCGGCTGCGGCGAGATGAAGCCGAAAAAGGAGCTGATCCGCGTCGTGCGCAGCCCGCAGGGCGAGATCTCGCTCGACCGCACCGGACGCAGTCCGGGGCGCGGCGCGTATGTCTGCCCGGACATCGCCTGTCTGCGGGCGGCGCGCAAGGCCAAGCGGTTCGAGCGGTCGTTCTCCTGCGCCATCCCGGCCGAGGTCTACGACAAGCTGGAACAGGAGCTGATGCCGGATGGAACATAAGCTTTTCGGCCTGCTGGGCATCGCCCGGCGCGCGGGGCATATCGCGATCGGCTTCGATGCGGTGCGCGCCCTGCTGCACGCCGGACGCGCGCGGCTGGTGCTGCTGGCCGCCGATTGCTCCGAAAAGACCGAAAAAGAGCTGCGCTTTGCCGGCAGAGAGCGCCGCTGCCCGATCCTGTCGGTCGACGCACCGAAGGCGGAGCTTTCCGCCGCCCTCGGGCTGGAAAAACCCGTTGCCGCCGTGGCCACCGATGACCGCGGCTTCGCCGCCGCCATGCAGAAGCTGGTCGGCACCGAATCGAAGGAGGATGTTGCCCAATGATGATCAAATACCGCGTCAGCGATGTGGCGAAGGATCTCGGCGTGCCGACCAAGGAGGTCGTCGAGCTGCTGGCCAAATACGTCCAGCCCGCCAAAAAGAGCGCGACCGCGCTGGATGAGCACGAACTGGACATCGTGTTCGAGCACTATACGCAAAAGCACGCGACCGATAACTTGGACGCGTATTTCGCCACGGCGAACGACAAAAAGCCGGAGCCTGCGCCCGCCCCGGCCGAGGAGCGTCCCGCCGCAGCGGCGTCTGCCGCTGCCCCTGCAGCTGCGCCGTCGGCGCCGCAGGGCGGCGCCCGCCCCGCGGCAAAGCCCGCGCAGCCTGCTC
>JAJXDX010000303.1 GCA_021640185.1 Oscillospiraceae bacterium
GCTTCAGCATAAGAGAATACACATAGCGCTTGCCGTTTTCAAAATTTGTGATGGTGGACAGAGTGCCGTGGGAGCCGTTATCGGAATACCATGCGGCAACGGGCTCGTTGTTTTCAAACTGCTGCCAGCATTCGTAAACGACCTCGTATTTGTCCGCATCGACAGCAACCACCGTGGCCGACGCCTGCGGCGCGTCGCCCGCCCGATAGTCGAATTTCACATTCTCGATCGTCGCCGCAGCGATGTCGGTCGATGCAGCTGCCGGCGTCCAATGGGCTTTCAAGGTGATATTGGCGGCAACATTTGGATCAAAGGTATACAGCGTACCCTCCAGATACCACCCGGCAAGATCATAGCCGTTCTTTTTCGGATCGGCGGGCTTGACCGCCGGAGCGTTGCACAGCTTCTGCTCGGGCACGGCGCTGCCGCCGTCAGGATCAAAGGTCAAGGTAAATACATCAAAGGAATAAGGGAATGCGCCGCAGTCCTCAAAGGTGCCGCCGGTCATGGTGACCACGGCTTTATCGTTGCTGCCGTACACCGCCATGCCAAGTCCGCCCAGATCCACCTTGCAGCTTTTTATCGTGCCGCCGGTCATGGTAAAGCGGCCGTCCTTGTAAATATTCACCGCGCCGCCGTTGGTACCGGCAGAACAATTCTGAATGACGCCACCGTTCAGTTCAAAGGTGCCCTTCTGCTTGATGAATACCGCGCCGCCGTCATCGTCGGCTCTGCAATCGCCGATGGTGCCGCCGTTCATCACAAACGTGCAGCCGCTGCCGATGTCCACCGCGCCGGCATCATCATCGGCTTTACAGTCCATGATGGCACCGCCGTTCATGATGAACTTGCCATACTTGACCGGTGTTTCCGTCACCCCGGTGTTGGAAACATCCACGGCACCGCCGTCACCGTCGGTCGTGCAGTTCACGATGCTTCCGCTCTCCAAGGTCAGCGTGCCGCCCTTGACGTTAAACCCGCCGTTTTTGTTCTGCCCGTCGATCTTGCCGCCGGTGCCGCTGTCCTTCACGGTCAGGTCCCCGCTGCTGCGCACCCGAAGGATATCCTCACCTGTCCCGCTGCAGCTCAGGGTATATCCGTTCAGATCAAGGGTCACGGTGCGCTCCACATCAAGCCCCCAAGCGGTCTCGATGTTCCCGCCCAACCGGATCTTTGCGCAGTCCGCATTTTCCAGTGCCGCCACCAGCTCCGTTTCATTGCGGACGGTCAGATCCGCCGCCGATGCCGACAGCGGCACCATCGCCAGCATCAGGCACAGGGCGAGCAGCCCTGCCAGCACTTTCGTTTTCCCGGTCAGTTTCCTCATGATCTTCTCCTTTCCGCGGCTCACGCCGCACACGCCCTTAATACCCCAGATCCCGACAGGTGAACGTGAACGCATCGATCGTCGGTCTGCTCCACGTGTCGAAACCGGCCTCGGCCGCCGGGATCGTGAAGGTGAACGTGGTCGCGTTGCCGTTCTGCAGCAGCCAGTCGGACGAAAAATGCCGCGAGAACAGCGTTTCCCCGCCGTCGCTCACCGTGATGTCCACCCCGGCCAGCCCAAGATCTTTTCCCGTCGCGTTGCTGGCATACAGGGTGATCTGGATGTTGCCCTCTTCGTCGACGAACATCTCCACCGGCTTGCACAGCACCGCATCGTCATAATACAGCATCGCGCCATACAGATCGAACGGGATGAAAAACTTCGCCCACGCGCGGCCCGCCTCCCGCGCCTCCCGCCCGGCATAGGTCGATCCGGCATCGGTATAGTCTGCCGACAGACGCGTCCGCACATCCTCGTTGCACGTCAATTTCCAGCCGTCGCTGCCCCGCGTCATGATCGTGGAAAGATACACCGTGTCCTCCCGCTCCGCCGGATACCCGTCCGGGATGCGGTAATACAGCGCCGTGAACCATACGCTGTTCTCGTCCTGCGCCGCGATGGCGATCAGGCATTTGTCATACGCTTTGAACGCGGCAAACGACGTATCGTAGTATTGATCGATCGTTTCGTCGTCCGTGTCCCGGAACAGCCCGGCCAAAGCCTTGCGGTCGCTCCCGGCATATCCGATCAGCTTGTCGGTCAGCAGCCGCGCCGCCTCCGCGGGATGCGTGTCGCCGCTGACGATGACCCCGCCGTCCGCGCCCGTGTTTCCTCCCGTGCCGCCCGGCTCCTCGCCGCCGTCCGACGCCGACGGTGTCGGCGTCGGGGACGGCGTGCTGTCCGGATCGTTCTGCCCGGTCTGCGCGCTGTCCGGCCGCCCTTTTCCGTCGATCGCGCCGTAAAGGGTCGGCACGCCAAGGTTCGCCAGCAGGCAGATCACCAGCCCGCAGGCAAGCAGGCCGCTCGCCGCCGCGGCAAGCCCCCGGCCGTTTTTCTCCGGTGCCTTGCTCTTCACGACGGCGTTTTTGATGCTAAGCAGCACCGAATTTTCCGCCGACATCGCAGAGCACGCCAGCAGCAGCGCCAGCGACAGCACCAAGGCATACGGCAACACCAGCGCCACCGCCGCCGCGGCAAGGAAAAACCACAGCCCCGGCGGTTTCAGGCGCACCATGGCGCCCAGTGTCTTTTTCAGCCGCCCGCCGATGCCGCCGCGCCGGAAAACTGCCGCATCCTGCGCGGCCCGGCCCATCTGGACGCGCTGCTGCACGACCATGCGGTGGACTACGGCCTGTGGAACAAGCTCTACGCTGCCGAGCTTCTGCGCGAGGTTATTCTGGACAACGGCCTTGCCTACAACGAGGATCTGCTCGCAAACTGGCGGGCATTTCTGGCCGCGCCGGGGTGCGCCTTCTGCGATTTTGCGGGCTACCACTACCGCCAGCACGCCGATAGTGCCAGCCACCGCGCCTTGCCGCCCCAGAGCATTGACGACCAGCGCCGCGCGGCGGCGGAGATACGCGCCACCGCCCCGGCCGCCCTGCAGGAGAGCGTGAACGCCTTTTACTACGAAAAGCTCGTCTATCTGGCCAGCATGATCCTGCGGCGCGCCAACGCTGATGCCTACCGCGTGCAGCTGTATGA
>JAJXDX010000304.1:0-264 GCA_021640185.1 Oscillospiraceae bacterium
GCCTATCTTACATCAGAAAGGAACGACACCGATGTCCAGAACGGAAGAAGTCGAGTTGACCGTCATGTGCATGATCGGCGACGGAAAAGGGAACGTCCTTGTCCAAAACAAGAAAAACTGCTCCGCATGGCACGGCTGGAACTTCCCCGGCGGCCACGTGGAAAAAGGAGAATACGTCGGCCCGGCCGTCATCCGCGAGATGAAAGAGGAAACGGGGCTGACGGTAGAGAGCCCGAAATTGTGCGGGATCAAAGAATTCCGCAA
>JAJXDX010000304.1:274-2994 GCA_021640185.1 Oscillospiraceae bacterium
GAGGACGGAACAAGATACATCGTCTTTTTGTATACCGCCGACCACTTTTCGGGCCAGCTTACCTCGTCCGACGAGGGCGAGATGTTTTGGTATCCGCTGGATAAGCTTCGTTCATCGAAGGAACTGATCGACGGCTTTGCCGAGATGCTGGACGTTTTCACCACCGACACGCTCAGCGAGGTTTTCTATGCCGAACACGGCGATACGTACGATACCGTGTTCTGCTGAGCGCTCCAAACCCAAACAGCCTGCGCACCGCCAAAGCGGTGCGCAGGCTGTTTTTGCCGAGAGCACATGGCTTACCATCCGCCGCTTTATCCGTCAAAACGGATCGCCTTGCGCCCTTACGCCACCACATGTATCGTGCACGTTTTGATCTGGTCGCCGATCTGCACGGTCAGCGTGGCCGTGCCCACGGCAAGAGCATAGTACCAGTGCGAGCTTATACAGTCGCGCGGCTCGTTATTGCCGCCGATCATCATCACATCCGTTTGCGGCCGCACGGCCGGTGAATCGGAGCTGATCCGCATACAGTACGGGTCGCCGTTATCCGGCAGGGCGTAGTAGAAACCGGACGTGAACGGCTCGCCCAGCTTAACGGTCCGCTCGCCGCCGTAGTCGATGCTCACCCCCGGCTTGCCCAAGCTGACCGTCAGCGCCACCGTGCTGCCGGCCGACAGCAGCGTGCCTGGCTCGACCGCCTGCGCGCAGATCGTCCCGTCGGGGTATTCGTCATTTGGTTCTTCGGTAAAGGTAAACCGCAGCTCAGACGATGCCGGCAGATACGGGTAAGCGTAAAAGTTATATTGCTTGCCGTACAGATTCGGCATCGCGGTCATTTTGGGCGATGCCGTCGTTTGGGCGGCCGTGGCGGCCGCAGTCGCCTTGGACGGCGCGGCCGTCGGCGGTCTTGTCGTTACGGGTGCCGCGGACGTCTGCTCGTGCGTCGTCACGGGCGCAGTCGTTTCGTCTGCCGTCGTGTCCGGTGCAAGCACCGAGGGGGCTTGTGCCGGTGCGGCAAGACTGCCGCCCGCGGCAGAGCTATCCGGCAAATGCGCCGTTTTGCTTTTGCCGCACGCAGACAGCATCAGCACGCACGCCGCGGCAAGCGCGGCCGCGCACGGCCGGCGCATCGCCCTTTTCGCGGTCTTCCCGTTTTCCGTTCTGCCCATGCTCACTGCCCCTTTCCGGCGCGGCGGCGCAGCAGCCACCATGCGGCGGCACCGCCGCCGATCACCACCACAGCCACGGCTGTGATGCCAAGTACCATCGGCCATTTCGGCTCACGAACAAGCACGTCGTACGACGGCTCTGCCGTGCTTTGCGGCAAAACGGGCGTGTCGCTTTCCGCCGGTGCGGCGGCCGTTGCCGTGGCATCCGGCGCAGAGGGGTGCGCCTCGTTCGGCGCAGTCGCAGCGACCGTCCCGGCCGTCGTTTGCGCACCCGCCGGCTTTAGCGTAGTCTTTCCTTTCGTGGTTCCGGCGGGTTTGGCCGTGGTCGTCGGCGCCACGCCGTTTTTATCGTCTACGCGGATCGTTACGGTTTTTTCGATGGCGTATTTTCCGCCGTTACGCGCGTTATACAAGTCGCGCCACGTTTGGTAGCGCGTGTAGCTGACCTTCAGCGTCACGAAGCCGGACTTGACGAACGTCAGCGTTTCGGCCGAGCGCAAGGTGCTGGAATAGTCCTGCGCGCTCCGCTTTACGCAGTCCGCCCCGTCCACCACGGTGACCGAGGGCTTGAACACCACCGGGCAGTCGCTTTTGTACACGCCGTTTTGGTAATTCGCCTTGTTGTCGAAGTCGGCGGTCTTGAGCTCTTTCAGCGCCGTGCCCTCCAGCGCCGTTTCCAGCCGCAGGGTATCCCCTTCTTTTGCGACGGCCGGCGCGTTCACCTTGAGCGTCGGCGCGTCCACGATCACCTTGCACAGCGGATCGCCGACGGTTTTGCCGCCGTTGCGGGCATATACGTAGCCCGTCCCCACGCGCGCCGCGCGGTACATATCCAGCCGCATACCAAGCCTGTCCTCCAGCACCCGATCGTCGCCGATCACGCCGGAAAAGCTCGGCGTCACCTCAACAGCGGCAAACTCGATATCGCCCTCTACCTCCAGCTGCGCATCGGCGATCAGGCCGTAGTTCAGCCCCGTGATCCGTGCGCTGTACCCGCACAGCTCGCCGATCTCTTCGCCAAGCTTTAGGTGCAGTTCTTTCGGGAAGTTGCTCTCCACCTTGACATCTGGCGTGCCGGACACCGTGAAATGCAGCGTTTTTTGCGCGTTCACGCCGCCGCCCTTCAGCGTGACCACGGCCGTGACCGCGCCATTGCCGGTCATGCGGATCCCGCGGTAGTACATCTTGCCGATCGGATCAAAGGCGTCCTCCACCTTGGCCGGACCGGCCGTCACCCGAATATCGTAGCCGCTGTAGTCGCCCTTTTTCTGCGAGTTGATCTCGCGGAAGGTGACCAGATCGCCGATCTTCAGGCTGCCGAACTGCTCCTCGGCCGGGCAGGAGGTCAGCACCAGCGTGTCCCCCTCCGCCGCTGCCGGCAGCACGCCGCACAGCAGTGTGCCGAGCAGCGCCAAAACGGCGATGACCGCCGCAAGGATCCTGCTCCTTTCACGCGGATGTTCTGCGTGAGCCGTTCTGCTTTTCATGATATCCTCTCCTTTTTTCGTCCGGACGCGACCGATCGCAGCCGCCGTTCTCCTCTCCGAA
>JAJXDX010000305.1 GCA_021640185.1 Oscillospiraceae bacterium
GCACAGCGCATCGTTCGTTTCCATGATGCTGCGGATGTTGCTGCGGAAACGCTCCGGCATCAGGCTCTTGTCCGTGCCGTCGTTCATGCCGAAGCCGACGATCCCCAGATCCGGCTTTTGGGCCGAGCAGAGCGTGCGCAGGTTCTTCAGCGCCTGCACCGTCGTCGCTCCGTTCTCGGACGCCGAGAACGACGTGATCTTCGCCTTGGGATAGGCCGCCTTCAGCGCCGACGTGACCATGTCCGTCCACACCGGCATTTTCGGTGCCACGCCGAACATCCCGGAGGCGTTGCCGCCCTTCGTGATGCTGTCGCCAAGATAGACGATGCTCACGGCCTCACCGCTTTTGAGCTTGCGGATCACATTCGGCAGCAGCGCGCCCTGATAGGCGGGCTTGTAGCCCCTCCACGGCTCGCCGTGGACGTAGGTGACGGCGATCTGCTGCTCGTGGAAATACGTCCCCTCGCGAAACAGAGTGTAGCCGCCCGCCTTCAGCGGGAAGCACGCCCCGGCCTTCTCGTTTTTGAAATAGATCTCGCCGTAGGAGAACGCATGGATCCGCGATCCCTCCGGCAGCATCAGCCGCCCGTTCGTGTACACGTAGTCCTTGCCTTCTTCATAAACGGTATCCAGCTTCGCGTTACGTACCTCCAGGATCTTGTCGGCCGTAAACAGCAGCGGCGCGCTCGCCGCGCCGGTCTTTGCGTCGCGGATGAAGTTGACCGCCTCGTTATAGACGATGTTGCCCTTCCAGTACGGTGTCAGGTATTTTTCCCGGTCATAGCTGCCGCACGTCAGCTGCGCGGCCGACAGCGAGGCCATGATCTCGGCTAAGCTGCGCACCGGCTCCACCGAGGTGTCGCTGCGCGACAGATGCCCGGTCTGCTCGGTTTTCGTCCCGGCCGCCGTTTTCGATGCTGTCGCCGCCGTCGTTTTCGTACCTGCCGTCGGCGCGGATGTGTTGCTCACGGTGTTGCCCCCCTTGCCCCCGGTCGTTCCGGCGGGCTGCGTCGTATCCGTGTCTGCCGTCGCTGCCGTCGTGTCCGTCGGCAGAACGCCCGGCGGATCCGATGCCGGTGTGCTGCCGGACGGCGTGCTGCTCTGCGGCGTTTTCGTCCCGCCGCATCCGGCCGCCGTGCCAAGGCAGGCGGCCGCCAGCAGCAGCGCCGCGGCCCGCACGGCAAATGCCTGTGCTCTCATCCCATGCTCCTCCTTCACCATGCCGTGGTGTCGATCCCCAATCCGTCGATCTGCCCCTGCACGCCTTTTTTCAGTTCCGTGTTGTAGGCGGAGATGAACGCGTCGCGGCCGCTCATCCCGCGGACGTACAGCTCCAGCTGCTTGGACATCCGCAGATAGCTGTCCGCCGTCGGCCACATCACCCACTGCGCGGTCGGCAGGCGGGCGAAGTCGTTCTCCAGCCACTCGTCCAGCGCCGAGGGGATCATCGTCCCGCGCACGGCGCTCAGGTACGCGCCGCCGCCTTCCTCCACCAATAAGTTGCCGTTCTCGCTCGTCGTCAGCCACTGCAAAAAGCGGACGCATACCTCTTTCGCGCCCTCGCCCTTGCCCTCGACGGTCTGACGCACCAACTGATAGCACTCGTGGATCGGCGGGCGGTACGCGCCCTTCTCATACGTCACGTCCGCCGCATAGGCCGACGTGGCGGACGTCGCCACCGGCACCGGGAACATCCCGTAGTCAAAGCTGCGCGCCGTGTTCGCGTTCTCCTCGGGCAGACGCCACAGCCCGTCCTCCATCATCGCCACTTTGCCTTCGTTCCACAGCGCCTCATAGTCGGTCGCCGCCGCGCCCACCTGCAGGATGTCGGTGTATTTCTCCTTCACCAGATCGTACATCGCCATCCCGGCGCTGTCCGCCGACAGGTCGAACACGCCCTTGTATGCGGCGCGCAGCAGCTCGTTCTGCGACATGGAGCCGCTGCCGTCCAAGTCCCACTTGTCCCGCAGCGCCCACGAAAACGTCGGCCCCAGCGAAAATTGGATGTCCCACACGCCGGTGGTCACTTTTTTGTTGCCCTTCCACGGCGCTACCGCGACGTAGCCGGCCGCGTTGATCTTTTTGCACGCGGCCACGAAATCCTTCCACTCGCGCGGGACGCTCAGCCCCAGCTCGGCAAAGATCGCCTTATTATAATAGTACGCCGTCGCCGTACCGGGGTACAGCGTCAGCGGCACGGCCACGATCCGGTCGGCCGCGTCGGAGCAGAGATAGTTCTCCCAAACATAGTCGGGGAACATCTCCCTCCACCGCTCGTTGCCCGGCTCGAACACGTTCTTCTGCTCCAGCTCGTCATCCAGCGGCAAGAACCACCCACGGTCGGCATACTGCGACCCCTGCAAAAAGCAGATATCCGGCGCGGTGTCCGCGGCCAGCTGCGTCGTCATCCAGTACGGCCAGTCGTCCCCCTTCGTGCGGTCCCATTCGATCGTCACGTTCGGGAACATGGCGGTGAACTCGTCGGCGATCAGCTGCGCCGCCTTGTTCGCGTCGGGATCTTCCGTGTTCTCGGACGGCATCAGGGTGTTCAGATCCACGCGCAGCGTGTAGGGCTTGCCGCCGTACAGCTGGCCGTAGGTCTTTTCGGCCTCGGTCAGCGCCCGCCCGCCGGGCGTTTCCGTCCCGCCGCAGGCCGCGGCGGAAAACACCAGCAGCCCCGCCGCGGCCGCGGCCAAAATGCGGCCCATCGTTCTCATTCGCTCCAGTCCTTTCCGCAAAGGGCGGCTCACAGCTTCATCGCCGAGCCGGTCAGCCCCTGCACATAAAATTTGTTCGCAAAGATGAACAGAAAGATCAGCGGGAAGCTCGCCACCAGATACCCCGCCGTCAGGTGCGGATAATCGGTGGAGTTGCTGCCCACATACCGCAGCATCAGCCCCAGCGAGATCGGGTAGAACCGCTCGCTCTTGATCGTGATCAGCGGCCACGCATAGTCGCTCCATGCGCCGCTGATCTGCATG
>JAJXDX010000012.1:0-9001 GCA_021640185.1 Oscillospiraceae bacterium
TCCCGATGTCGTCCTTCGTCAACGGCTGGACGAATTTGCCCTATACCGACGCGCTGATCGCCGACGTGACGAGCATCGGCCTGACCTTTGACGATCTGGGCAATGCGAACGACGACAGCCTGAAAAACGTCGATGCCGTGTCTGTTCGTGAGATCGCGGCTTATTCCGGCGGCGCGGATCCGAGTGATCCCGACGGCGGCGCGGGCGAGCCGGACGATGCGACCCCGGCGGGGGATAAGCTTACCGAGAAATATGACAAGACCGTGATCCGCGACCTCCGCGAGAAGATCGGCGTCGGAATGGCCTGGCCGGCCGATTTCAACCAGCCGGTCGGCTCCGAGCTGTGGTATAACCCCGACCTGACCAACAAGCCGCTGTTCGGTTCGGCACGCGGGCTGACGTTCAGCAACGTGAGCAACGATCAGAGCGGGCAGCCGATGACGGCACACGGCAAGGCGAAGATCGTGCTGTTCAAGTTAGATCAGACCGACCTGTCCGCCGCGCAGTATCTGACGGTCACGTTCCGCAAAAATCAGATCACCGAGGCGTTCCGCTTTGCGATGACCGTCACGATGATGGGCGCCGAGGAGTTCGAACTCAAGAGCGGCGCCGAGATCCTGTATGACAACGGCAGCGCTGAGCTGCAGAAGGCCACCGTCGAGGCCGGTGCGCGGTACAGCCACTTTATTTCGCTCAAGCCCGGTCCGGCGAACGTCATCAAAATGTTCATCCCCTTCGATGCGCTGGTCCATGCGTACAAAAACGTGGAGGCTGACGAGTCTTGGCGCGAGCGCGTCACGAGCATCGGCTTCGAGTTCACGGATCTGGGCAACCTGAACGATGAGGAGATCAAAAACGTCGATGCCGTGTCCATTCGCGAGATCGCGGCCTACACCTTCGATCCCGGTGCCGGCGGCGAAGGCGGCGGCCGGGAAGAGGCCGGCCCGGTCGCGAGCGGCGAGGAACTGATCCGCGGGCTGCTGCCCTTCGTCGATCAGGACTTCTCCGCCTTCGACGACAAGGACGTGACCGTCAAGGGCAGTGCCACGGTGTCTTACGACAAGGACAAGGGCCTGCATTTCAACAACGACGGCAAGGCGGGCGCGATGACGATCGGCGGCTTTAAGACCTACGATTTCACCTCGGCGAAATACATCGCGATCACCTTCGGCAAAAACGGCGTGCCGGAGCAGTTCCGCACCAAGATCGCGTTCGGCAAGCTGACCACACGCTTCGGCGATTATCAGCTGGGCCTGTACCACGACACGAGCGCCCGCGTGTATTACGACAACGGCGACGGTCTGCGTACGGCCTATCCGGGCGTCGACGATATGTTCACCTTCAAGGTGGGCAGCGCGGACACCGTGACCGTGTATGTGCCGACGCAGTACCTGCAGAGCCGGCGTATGCAGATCGGCGAGCCGTGCGCCGTCCGGCAGATCGATCAGGAGGATCTGGCCAACATCCGCGATGCGGCGCTGACCTTCGGCGATATCGGCAACAAGGATAACGATGTCGAAAACAGCGACGCCGTGTCGGTGAAGAGCATCGTGTCCTATATGGACGATACCGACGATATCACTCTGCCGAGCGATCGGCTGCTGCTGCAGGACTTCACGAACGTCGATATCGACAAGATCTATAACGCCAGCGGCAAGCCGATCACGCCCGTCGTCAAGGACGGCGAGCTGACGCTGCAGGGCGAAAAGGGCCACGTCGACCTGACGATCGCCGACCTGATGGCGCGCAACGTCACCGGCATCGAGTACATCGCCGTGACCGTGCGCTTCAAGCAGGCGGTCAGCGTCAACCTCGGCATCCAGTTCGCCTGCGAAACGGGCGTCTACGGCACCGGCGACGACAAGAACCACGTCAAGCCCTATTATGTCGACGATGGGTTCCGTGTGCGCCGCGCGAACACGTGGAACAGCTGGGCCGGACCGACGATCCCGCGGCCGTTCTCGTCCGATACGGTCACGCTGTACCTGCCGCTGACTTCCATCAACAACGGCACCGACGGTGTGGAAGGGCTGGGCAAGACGCTGCTCAAGTACGTGCAGGTCAGCACCGGCTGGGCGCGCAGCGTCGACCTGATCAGCAACGAGGACGTTGCCGATCCGCCTTACCAGTGGGCGCTGGAGGACAGCTTTGCGATCACGCGGATCGAGGCGGTCGGCACGAACTTCAAAAAGGCGACCGAGCGGACCGTTTCGGCGGACGAAAAGGTGATCTATGACTTCAGCAAGGTCGATCCCGAGGGTCTGGAATACGATCTGGACAACGCGGAGGCATATGTCCGTCCCGCCGTGCGCGACGGCGCGCTGTGGTTCGACGATCTGATGGGCAAATTCACGCCGGAAATGTTCGTGATCGATATGTACAACGACGATCTGACCACCACGGATATGCGCGGCGCGGACTATCTGGCGCTGAAGATCCGCGGCGGCAGCAAGTCCGGCACGACGTATGCCATGCTGTCGATCGAGGATAACGACCTGCGTCCGTTCGACTACAACGGGACGGAGGCGTACGTGTTGGCCGAGGACGGCAAGATCTATGCGCTGCCCGCCGACGGGCGCGTGGGCATCGACCACGCGCTGTACGGGCAGGACGTCACGCTGCTGCTCCCGCTCGACGAGTTCGGCCTGTCGATCTATTATTTCGGCAGCGATTTCTCGCCGCTGGATCTGTCCGATGTGGGCACCGTGCGTATGAGCCTGTACGGCGGCAGCTACTTCTCGCCGGCCGGTGTGCGCGCCATCTCGCTGATGAGCGCGAAGTCCGGCAGCAGCGGCGATAACGGCAATAACGGCGATAACAGCGGCGATAAGCCCGCGCCGTCGCCGGTCACCGGCGTCGCCGTGGCGGCTCTGCCTGCGGCAGCGGCCCTTCTGGGCGCGGCGGGCGTGCTGATCGCCCGCAAGCGCCGCCGCGCAGACTAAGCACAGTTCGGCAGATGTTCCAAACGATGCCCCGCGGCCATCCGGCCGCGGGGCGTTCCTTTCTTCTTGCCGGCGGCGGGGCGCCGGGCGGATTTGACATTTCGTCCCGCTGATGGTATAATGATACGACGAATGATGCGATGAATGATGCACATCGGGCGGACGGCGCCGCGCGGCGGATAGACCGCCGTCCGGATCGGCAAACTATCACCGAATGGCCTTGGGCGGGCACGGCGGACGGCGCCGTGTTTCGCGCACGTTTCGTGCCGCCCGGTGCGGCCGGTTGACATCCCCCTGCATTGCTGGTATAATGTGGAGAGTTTTTGGCTCTGCGGCGCGGTGCGCCGTATGTCGCTTTTTGCTTTTGGAGGGATCGCGATGAAGAAAAAGAAGGATCCTTCGGAACTGAAGATCTGTCTGGTCGGCTCTTCCGGAGGGCATCTGACCCATCTGTATATGCTCAAGCCCTTCTGGGAAGGGAAAGACCGGTTTTGGGTCACGTTCGATAAAGAGGATGCGCGCAGCCTGTTGGAGGGCGAGCGGTTCTATCCGTGTTATTATCCCACCAACCGCAGCCTGAAGGCGCTGATCAAAAACACGAAGATCGCGTGGCGCGTGCTGCGCAAGGAAAAGCCCGATCTGATCGTGTCCAGCGGCGCGGCGGTGGCCGTCCCGTTTTTCTATCTGGGCAAGCTGATGGGGGCCAAAACGGTCTACATCGAGGTGTTCGACCGCATCGACAAGCCGACGATGACCGGCAAGATGGTCTATCCCGTCGCCGACCGGTTCATCGTGCAGTGGGACGAGCAGAAGCAGGTCTATCCCAAGGCGGTGAACTTGGGCAGCATCTTTTGATCGGCGGGAGGGAGAACGATGATATTCGTTACCGTTGGCACACACGAGCAGCAGTTCGACCGGCTGATCCGCAAGGTCGACGAGCTCAAGCGCGACGGCGCGTTCGCGGACGAGGTCGTCATGCAGACGGGCTTTTGTACGTATGAGCCGCAGTATTGCCGCTTTAGCCGCCTGATCCCGTATCAGGATATGGTCAAAAACGTCGCCGAGGCGCGGATCGTGATCACGCACGGCGGCCCGGCCAGCTTCATCATGCCGCTGCAGATCGGCAAGATCCCGATCGTCGTGCCGCGGCAAAAACAGTTCGAGGAGCACGTCAACGACCATCAGCTGGAATTCGCCCGCAACGTGGCCGAGCGCATGGGCACGATCATCCCCGTCGAGGACATCGAAACGCTGGGGGATACGATCGCGCGGTATGACGAGATCGTGGCGGGCATGGAACACGGCATGGAAAGCCACAACGCACAGTTCAACCGTGATCTGGAGCGGCTGGTCGCCGAGTTGTTTTGACGGCGCGGCGGGATACGGACCGAACGGAGAGGTGACCGATGGATCTGAAAAAGCAGAACGTCTTGTTTTTTACACGCTCGATGCAGCTGGGCGGCACGGAAAACGTGATCTTGCAGCTGTGCGAGATCTTGGGGCCGCACGTCGGCAAGATCGTGGTATGCTCCGACGGCGGGGTCAACGTCGAAAAACTGACGGCGATGGGGATCCGCCACATCCAGATCCCGGATATTTCGCAGAAGGACCCGGCGAACGTCCTGCGCTTGATGCGCACCGTGCGCCGCATCGTGCGCGAGGAGCAGATCACGGTCGTGCATTCGCACCACCGCATGGCGGCGCTGTATGCGCGGCTGTGCTCGCCGCGCGGCGTCATCCGCATCGCGGATGTGCACAGCGCCGTGCGCGACAAGCGCCTGATGACGCGTGTCGCTTTCCGCGGGACGCGGTTGATCGCCGTGGGCGGGGTCGTCAAAAAGTGCTTGACCGACGATTACGGTCTGCCCGATGAGCAGATCGAAGTCATCTACAATGCCGTGGCGCCCTTCGACGGCACCGTCGTACCGGTGCCGGAGCTGACGGCCGCCGCCGAGGCGGGACAGTTCCGTATCGGTTATATCGGGCGATTTTCGGCAGAAAAAGGGGCAAATTATTTCATCGACGCGATCGCGCCGGTCTTGACGGAGCACCCCGAGGCGCGGTTCTATCTGGTGGGCGACGGCGAGGATAAAGCGGCGCTGGAAGCGCAGGCGGCGGCGCTGCCTGCGGGGAGCGTGACCTTCCTTGGCTATCGCACGGACGTGCAGAACGTGATGAGCCAGCTTGATCTGATCGTGCTCAGTTCCCTCTGGGAGGGGCTGCCGCTGACGATGCTCGAGGCGTTCTCCGTCGGTCGCACGGCGGTGGCCACCGCCGTCGGCGGCACGCCGGATGTCGTGCGCGACGGTGTGGACGGGCTGCTCGTCCCGCCGCGCGATCCTGCGGCGATCGCGGCGGCGGTGTGCCGCCTGATCGAGGATCCCGAACTGCGCAAAAAAATGGAGATCTCCGCTGCCGAGCGCTATCGCACCGTGTTCTCGCTCGATCGTTTGGCCAAGGAGTATCTGCACTATTACGAACAGCTGTGACCGCCTGCGGGCATAGAGGAGAAAATATGATCCCCAAGATCATCCATTATTGCTGGTTCGGCGGGAAGCCGCTGCCGTCGGAAGTGCGGCGTTGCATCCGCTCGTGGCAGCGCGTCTGCCCGGACTACGAGATCCGGCGTTGGGACGAAACGACCTTCGATGTGACGGCGCATCCGTTCATGAAGGCCGCCTACGAGGCGGGCGCATGGGCCTTCGTGTCCGACATCGCGCGGCTGATGGTCGTTCATACCCACGGCGGGATCTATCTGGACACCGACGTGGAGCTGCTGCGCCGTCCGGACGGGCTGCTGGACAACGGCTGTTATGTCGGCACGCAGCAGGCGGACGGCCTGATCGCGACCGGGCTCGGCTTCGGTGCCGAGGCGCATGATCCGGCGGTCGGTGCGATGCTGGCCGAGTATGACAGCATCGCGTTTTCGCCGGAGCACAAGGCGGAACTGGCCTGCCCGATCCTGAACACGAAAGCACTTGCCGCGTTCGGCTATACCTTTTTGGACGAGCCGCAGCGGCTGAGCAGACTGCTCGTGCTGCCGCCGCGCTTTCTCGATCCGTATGCACCGGGGGACGGCACGCGCGAGCTGCTGTGCGCAGACACGCTGTCGATCCATCACTACAGCGCCTCGTGGCTTGGGCCAAAGGCGCGGCTCCGCCGTCGGCTGATCCGGCTGATCGGCCCGGCCAGGGCAAATAAACTGAAAAGGATGCTGCGCCATGGATAACGGTTCTGCGGCGCGGACAAGAGGGAAGCTGTCGTTCGTCGATCTGGTCGAATGGTTCATCCTGTTCGCTTTTTTGCTGCCGCGCGGATATATCGAGTATTCCCAGACGTATAAGCTGTTCTCGCAGCTTTGCACATGGGCGGCGGTCGGTCTGGCGCTGGCCGTGGTGATCATGTATGCCGAAAAAGTGTTCCGCCGCGTTTCTTTATCTGCGCTGGCGATCGCGCTCTATTTCGTGCTGACAGCAGTCATCACGCTGTTTTCGCGAGAGATCGACGGCGGCGGCCTGCAGCAGCTTTTTGCTTATCCGGTGCTGTGCCTGTATGTCGTGTTCGCCATGCGCACGCGGCCGGCGCATTTTTTGCTGACCGTCGATCTGCTGTGTTTGCTGCTTTTTGGGGCTGATCTGTTCGTCGGGCGCTCGTTTTTTGCCGGGATCTTGCACATGAGCTTTTTGGGACACGTGCAGATGGTTGCGCAGCTGGGCATCGTTTCCCTTTATGCTGCGGCGTGCTACTGGATGCTGTACCGGCGGCACAGGGTCTTGCTTTTGTTCCAAACGGTGCTGACGTTCTATACGCTGCTGACGGCGGATGCCGATTCCGCCGTGCTGACCGCGGCGCTGCTGCTTTTGTTCGGCCTGTTTTATCTGCTGCGGTTGTACGACTTTTTGCTGTTGCCGTCGGCGTTCTATCTGTTCTGCGGTCTGCTGCTGAGCGCAACGGTCATTTATGTGACGGCGGTCGCTCCGGCGATCGGTGCACGGATCGGTCTGTCGGATCTCAACGGCCGCCGTTTTATTTGGGAAGAGGCGCTGCGGCTGTTCCGGGCGCGTCCGCTGTTCGGCTATGGGATCGATGGCGTAAAGATCCGCGTGTTCTGGAGCGCCTACACCGATCCGGGCGGGTTCAACTACGCGCACGCTCAGCTGATGCAGAACCTGCTTGACGGCGGGATCGTGCTGACCGTTGCGTTCTGGGGGATGCTGTATGCGTTCTGCCGCCGGATGGATCATGTGCAGGCAAAACGTTATCGCGCAGCGACGAATGCCATGCTGACGGTCTTGATGATCGTTTCCGCCTTTGATGCGTTCACGATCTATTGCTACGGGTTTTTGTTCTTTGCGATGGTGACGGGGACGCCGTATGCCATCGGCGAGACGGATAACGTGCGCGACCGGAGCGATACGCTGCTGCGTATCGCCCGGCGTGCAGCGCGTTCATCGCTGGCACGGAAGGCGGGAAAGAAGGAAGGGAGGCCCATCGAATGGGCATGAAAGAAAAGCTGTGTAGAACATTCGCTCGGTTCTACTATCCAAAGCGTATCCGGGCCAGAGCAGTCTCGGTCGGCCGTGATCTTGGCGTGGGCAGCAAAAGCTATGTGACGTCCGCAACGACCCTTGGAGATAACGTCAACTTCAACGGTATGGCGATGTCCGGCAACGGGAAGATCACGATCGGGAACAATTTTCATTCCGGTCCGGGATGCCAGATCATCACATCGTTCCACAACTATGAGGGCAATGCCGTCCCGTATGATGATACCTATATCGACAAAGACGTGACGATCGGGGACAACGTGTGGCTGGGCAATAACGTGATCATCCTCGGCGGCGTAACGATCGGTGAAGGCGCGATCATCCAAGCCGGCTCCGTGGTGTGCATGGATGTGCCGGCGTGTGCGATCGCCGGCGGACATCCGGCGAAGCCGTTCAAGTATCGCGATCGCGAGCATTACGAGCAGATGAAGCGGGAAGGAAAGTTCCACTAAAACCGTGCCGGCACGGTATGCCACCGGACCGCATCGAGTAAAGGAGCAAAACGCGTGAGTATACAGCAGCTGAAACAAAAGTATGCGTCGCTGTCCGCGCCGGTCAGGGCGGGGCTTTGGTATACGGTATGTAACGTGCTCAACAAGGGCATCGCCCTGCTGTCCACGCCGATCTTCACCCGCATCATGACGGAGGAGCAATACGGCACGTTCGCGATATTCCAGTCGTGGTACAATATCCTGCTGATCTTTACCTCGATGAACATCTTCCTCAACGGCTTCGAAAAAGGCCTGCTGCTGTACCGCGATGATGCGGACGGGTTCACCTCTTCACAGCTTTCTCTGGTCACGACGATCACGGCGGGCTTCGCGCTGATCTATGCCGTGGCGGTGCCGTTTTGGACCAAGGCGTTCGAGCTGTCGCCGCCGCTGATGATCGCGATGTTCGTGGAGCTGTTCTCCATGCCCGCGCTGGAATTTTGGGCGGCAAGGCAGAGGTTCGAGTTCCGCTACCGCAACTTCGTGATCGTCTCTTTGCTGATGAACCTGCTGTGTCTGGGCACGGCGGTCGTGGCGGTCATGCTCACCGACAGCAAGTTAGAGGCACGCGTGTTTTCGGATGTAGCGTCGAAGCTGCTGTTCTCCGGATCGCTATTCGTGCTGCTGATGGTACGCGGCAAAAAGTTTTTCGACCGCAAATACTGGCGGTTCGCCTTGGCGTTCAATTTGCCGCTGATCCCGCACTATCTGTCGACGTATGTGCTCAACCAATCCGATCGGCTGATGATCGGCCGGATGGTCGGCAACTCCCAGGCGGCGTTCTACAGCGTCGCTTACACGATCGCCAATGTGGTGATGCTGGTCGCGACGGCGATCCTCAGTTCTCTTACGCCGTATCTTTTCCGTCGGCTCGAGGCCAGAAATACCGCCGGGATCAAGGGGAGCATGACGCCGATCCTGCTTTTGATGGGCGCACTGTGCCTGCTGACGATGACGTTCGCACCGGAGGTCATCTACCTCTTTGCCGGGCAAAAATACATGGATGCGATCTATGTGATCC
>JAJXDX010000012.1:9011-15997 GCA_021640185.1 Oscillospiraceae bacterium
ATGTGATCCCACCGGTCTCTGCCTCGGTGTTCTTCATTTTCCTGTATTCACTTTTCGGCATCGTCGGGTATTATTATCAAAAAACGAATTATGTTGCGGCAGCGACGACCGTCAGCGCCGTGCTGAATATCATCCTCAATTATTTCGGCATCAAGTGGTTCGGCTATCATGCGGCCGGATACACGACACTGATCTGCTATATCGGCATGGCTCTGCTCTATTATGTTTTTTATCGAAAGATCGTGCGGCAAGAGCTGGCAGACTGCCCGCCGATGTACGACGTGCGCCTGATCTTGGCAGCGGGCATCGTGATGGTCGGCGTGACCGTGCTGATGGCGATGACTTACCGCTATTTCTATATCCGGTATTCGCTGATCGTTTTGCTGGTGATCGTGGCGATCGTCAAACGCCGTCCGCTGATCGCGGCGATCAAGCGCCTGAAAAACAAGGAATAAAAGCAAAAAGCAGATCCTATGCCCGACTGCGGTCGGGCATAGGATCTGTTGCAAAGAGCTTTTCTTCGTGTTCAGAACGGATGGTGCTGCTGCTTGACCCCATAAACGAACTCGACGACGGTCTTTTGCTCGTCGGGGGTGAGCAGGCGGAAGTTGAACAGCAGACCCTGCTCTGCCGGGGTGAGCGTCAGCGATGCGCTGCCGTCTTGCAGACAGAGCGGCGCCGGTTCGGGATCCCTGCCCAGCAGATGATCGACGGATACGTGGAACAGCTCGGCCAACTGGAGCAGACACTTCTGATCCGGGTTCGCCTTGCCCGTTTCATACTTCGTGTAGGTCGTGCGGTGGATGTTGAGCGTGTTTGCGACGTCTTCCTGAGTCAGGTGCATGGACTTGCGCAGCTCGCGCAGACGTGCAGAGAAAACAGATGTCGTTTCTTCCATTTTCGAAGATCCTCCTATTCGTTCGTTATACGATCCTCATTCGCGATGAGGTGTTGGCACATCAAGTGTCTATACCGATCATAGCACATCCGCGCGAAAAATGCAAGCATCTTTTTAACAAATCGTGGTCGACTATCACGGGGCAAGTTCACATCGTGAAAAAATCGCTCTGCACAAGTCGGCGCTGTGGCCGATGCGTCCGGCCGCTTGCTTTTTTTGGCAGAAAATGATATACTGGAGAAGATCAAGCGCGGGCCGATGTTCGTTTTGCGCGGCCTGCGCGAGTATCTCGAGCCCAAAGGAGGGTCACGATGAAGAAATGGCGCAACGGCCACAAGTGGCTGTGGTATTTTTCGCTGATCGCTGCAGCGATCGTGCTGTATAAGATCGGCGACGATCTGCCGCAGGTCCTCTCGTCGATCGGCTGGTTGATCGGCATCTTCTCGCCGTTCATCGGCGGGTTCGCGTTGGCATTTTTCCTGTATGCACCCACGCAGCGGCTGGAGGGGCTGTTTTTGCGCAGCAAGGCACGTCTGATCCGCCGTGCGGCGCGCCCGGCGGCGATCGCGATCGTTTATCTGCTGCTGCTGGGGCTGCTGAGTCTGCTGATCGGACTGCTGATCCCGCGTTTGATCGGCAGCCTGACGGATCTGATCAATGCATTGCCGCGGTATATCACCTCGGCTAAGGAACGGCTGGAGGAATTCGCCAAGCCCGGCGGGCTGCTTGAGCGGTTGGGATTGGTCGATCAGATCGACGGGATCTATGCGGCGGTGTTGGATATGGTCAAGCAGATCGTCAGCGCCGAAAACGTTCTTACCGCGCTCAAGAGCGTGGTCAGCGCCACGACCTCGCTGCTCGATGTCGTGATCGCGGTGATGGTGTCGCTGTATATGCTGTCCGGGCGGGAGCATCTGGTGCGCGATCTGCGCACGGTGCTGGAGCTGTTCATGCGGCCGAAGCATTTGGATCTGCTGGCCGGGTACGGCGAGCGGATCAGCAACATCTTCTACAGCTATTTCTTCGGCTCCTTCGTGGATGCGATGCTCGTCGGTGTGGCCGCGTCTATTGGCCTGTCCGTGTTCCGTGTGCCGTATGCCGTGTTGCTTGGTATGGGGACGGGGCTGCTCAACATGATCCCGTATTTCGGTGCGATCGCGGGATCGGCCGCCAGTATCCTCGTCACGCTGCTGACCAAAAACATCTATGCCGCCATCGGCGTGGCGCTGTATCTGATCGTGCTGCAGCAGGTCGACGGCAACATCGTCCAGCCGCGCGTGGTGGGCGGTTCGGTCGGTCTGAAGCCGTTTTATGTGCTGCTGAGCATCACGGTGTTCGGCGGGCTGTTCGGGTTCTGGGGCATCTTCCTTGCCGTGCCGCTGATGGCGGTGATCCAGATGCTGGTCAAGGATGCCGTGCAGCGCCGCAGAGCGCGTACAGCGGCTTCGGCCACTGTGTCTGCGGACGGTGGTGCGGCAGCAGCGCCGGAGACGGCCGAGGAGGCCGCACCGGCGGAAGCGGAAGCTTCTGCCGAATAAGCGATGACTGTCGAGCGTTCGGCTTTGCTCGGCCACGCACCGTCGCGCTGATGCGCGGCGGTGTGGTTTTCGCCGGTGCAAAGCCGGGTAGAGGACGCTCTACCGGCGGTAGAGTTGCCGCAACGGCGGCGTTTTTTGGCGCTATCGGCCGTTTATCCGCGCGGCGGAGCGTGCCCGGCTCTACCGCGAAAACGGGAAAAGTAGAGCCGCCGATCTGCGCGGTAGGTTGCCGCGCGCTCCATCATGTGGTATGCTGTAAAAAAAGCGGCCGGTGCGTTCGCCGCCGGCCGCGTATCGTTGTTTTTGCCGAATACAAGGAGGGTCCGTCATGATCCGTTTGTTTACCGATTCCGCCGCCAATCTGCCGCTCGGCCTTGCCGAAAAGCAGGGGGTGACGGTGCTGCCGTTCACCTTCACGCTAGACGGTGAGGAGTGCAGCCCGATCGATCCGGCCTTCGACGAGCGGATCTTCTACCGTGCGATGCGGGAGGGTGCTGCTGTCAAGACCTCTATGGTCAATACGGCGATGTTCGTCGACGCGTTCCGTACGGCGCTGCAGGACGGCGACGATGTGCTGTTCATCGGTATCTCCGGCGGGATCAGCGGCACGCAGCAGGCGGCACGCATCGCCGCCGAGGAGCTGCGCGAGGAGTTCCCCGATCGCACGATCGCGATCGTCGATTCGCTCGGCGCGTCGTTGGGCGAAGGGCTGCTGGTGCTGGAGGCGGCGACGCTGATCCGCCGCGGCGAGGAGATGGCGACGATCACCGAGCGCCTGTCGCGTCACATCCGGCATATGTGTCAATGCTTCACGGTGGACGATCTGCGCTATCTGCGGCAGGGCGGACGCATCTCCGGTGCTGCGGCGATGGTGGGCGGCCTTTTGGGCATCCGTCCGGTGCTGGTCGGCGATACGGAGGGGCACATCGTGCAGTCGGCAAAGGTGCGCGGCGCGAAGCAGGTGCTGGATGCGTTGGCCGAGCGGTATGACCGTTTCGTGCTCGATCGCAGCCAGATCGTGGGCATCGCGCACGCGGACAACGAGGATGGTGCGCGCTATCTGTTGGGGCGTCTGCACGAAAAGGGGCTGACCGGGCACGATCTGACGGTGTGTTACGAGCCGGTGACCGGCGCGCACGTCGGGCCGGGCGCAGTGGCACTGTTCTTCTTCGGCCGCGACCGTGCGGAGCTTTGCGGCGGCTGACCGCGGCCAGACAGCCGATCGGCGGATATGCGATAAACTCCTTTGGCCGTCCGCTTGCGGACGGGCGAGAGATGCACAAAAGGGGAGAGCCTTTCGATGGAAAAAAACAGGGACGGCTACGTTTCGCCGCTGTCGACGCGCTATGCCAGCAAAGAGATGCAGGCGATCTTTTCGGATAATTTCAAATTCCGCACGTGGCGGCGGCTCTGGGTCGCGCTGGCGCGGGCGGAGCAGCAGCTGGGGCTGGCGATCACCGACGAGCAGATCGCCGAGATGGAGGCCCATGTCGACGATATCGATTACGCGGTCGCCGAGGCGCGGGAGCGCGAGGTGCGCCACGACGTGATGAGCCACGTGTACGCCTTCGGCAAGCAATGCCCCAAGCCGGAGCCGATCATCCATCTGGGCGCGACGAGCTGCTACGTCGGCGATAACACCGACCTGATCGTGCTGCGCGAGGCTTCGCGGCTGGTGCTGAAAAAAGCGGCGCAGGTGCTGCACGTGCTGGCGGCGTTCGCCGACCGCTACAAGGCGATGCCCTGCTTGGGCTACACGCATCTGCAGCCCGCGCAGCTGACCACGGTCGGCAAGCGCGCGACACTGTGGATGAACGAGCTGATCATGGATATCGAGAACCTGCAGTTCCAGCTCGATCGTCTGCGGCTGCTCGGCTCCAAGGGCACGACCGGGACGCAGGCCAGCTTCATGGAACTGTTCGACGGTGACGAGGATAAGATCTGCCGCATGGAGCAGCTGATCGCTGAGGAGATGGGCTTCTCCGGCTGTGTGCCGGTGTCCGGGCAGACCTATTCCCGCAAGGTGGATGCCTATTTCCTGTCCGTGCTCTCCGGCTTTGCCCAAAGCGCATACAAATTCGCGAACGACCTGCGGCTGCTGCAATCCTTCGAGGAAGTGGAGGAGCCGTTCGGCAAGGCGCAGATCGGCTCGTCCGCGATGCCGTACAAGCGCAACCCCATGCGCAGCGAGCGGATCTGCGCGCTGGCGCGCTATGTGATCGCGGATGCGCAGAACCCGGCGCAGACCGCCTGCGTGCAGTGGTTCGAGCGGACGCTCGACGACAGCGCGAACAAGCGGATCGCGGTGGCGGAGGCGTTTTTGGCCGTCGATGCGATACTGGATATCTATGCCGACGTGGCGTCCGGTCTGGTGGTGTACGACCGGGTCATCGCCCGCCGCGTGATGGAGAAACTGCCGTTCATGGCGACGGAGAACATCATGATGGAGTCGGTCAAGCGCGGCGGCGACCGGCAGCAGCTGCACGAGATCATCCGCGTCTATTCTCATCAGGCGGCGGCTCGCGTCAAGTGCGAGGGCAAGCCGAACGACCTGATCGAGCGATTGGCCGCCGACGAGCGCATCCCGCTGGATGAGAGCGAGATCCGCGCACAGCTTGATCCCGTGCTGTACACCGGCCGCAGCGCCGGACAGGTGACGGCGTTCCTTACCGAGGTCGTGCAGCCGGTGCTCGACCGCTATTATGCGGGCGACGTGGCGGCGGCCGTCACGGTCTGATCTTCCGGCTTTTATCGAACGGACCCCCGACAGCACGCTGTCGGGGGTCCGCTTTCGTTCATTCATCGGTGCTTTCGAGTTTGCTCGGCAGCGAAGCCAAAATGGCCTGTGCTTTCTTTTCGTTATATCTCGTGCGCAGCCGCTTGGCCTTTTCGTCCAGCTCGGCAGAAAGCTCATCGGGATCGACGGGGACGTCGACATCGTCCAACGTGCTTCGCTGGACCCAGATCTGGTTCTCGGACGTCAGCTTCCATTGGATGATCGACACGGCGACGGCCAGATCTTCCATGGTTATCCCGTTTTGCTGACAAAAACGCATGGACAGATCGTGATCTTTTTCGGTAAGCTCTTCCATGGCGGGCAGAAAGTCCCGCCAGTCCTTTGCTACGTCATCTTTGCCTAGCTTTTTCAGCTCGTCCGTGGCGATGCGCGCCCGGGCAAAGTGGAACAGCGCCATGTCGACGGTGGCGTCTTCGCCGCTTAGGCCGATCTCGGCCAAAAGCACGCCGCGCAACTCCTGCTCCGTCAGCTTTTCGTTGCCGACTTGGGCGACGAACGCGGTTCGTCCGCCATGCTCCGGCAGCAGCTGCCAGACCGCGAATATCGCGGCGGCGGCGAGGACGACGGACAGGCAGAGCAGCAGGACGGTTTTTCGTTTCATGCGGATCAACTCCTTTTTACTTGCTGATAATAACATGAAACATTCTGTTTGTCAATAAATAAAATAAGAAAAACGAAAAAATAGCCGGGCGGTATCCCGCTCGGCCGTTTTCTGCTTGCTTGCCCGGCGGACTTGTCCGCCGAGCGGCGTGTATCTCGCGGCAAGATCGTTCGTGCTGTGCTTTCCGTTCACACCCGGTCGATCGATAAGATCTTACCGTTGTACGGCGGTTCCTTTTCCTCGTTGCTGAAAAAGCAGATCGCGTTATAGTCGTGGAACTGCACCTGATCGACAACATAGCCGTACCATTTCTTCTCGTAGCTGCACAGCATCACGCCGTCGGTCAGATAGTGCCAAGTACAAAAGGCAAAATCATATTCCTGCGGTTTTACGCCCTTGCCGCGGCGCACGAAGACCGAGGCCGCCGGATCCGTTTTGACGATCTTGGACAGGCGCGTGCCCTCTTTCACCTCATCGAAGTCCGTGCGGCTGAGCGGCTTTTGGACGTAAAACCATTGCTTGCAGCGGATCTTCTCTCCACGGTCGGCATAGAAGATGTACAGCAGGCCGCCCTGCTTGACGCGGTGGACGGAATAATAGCCCAGATCATCCAGCCTGCGCAGGCAGGGCACACCGTAGGCGGATGCGATCTGATACAGGCGGGCATCGCCGATGTCATAGCCGAACGGATCGGGGTCGAACCGCTCGACGAACTCGTCGATGTCGATGACCGGATAGCCCTTGAGCAATTCCGCATAGCTGGTCTTGTTGTCCGCTTTGGCGAGCAGGCTGCGCTCCTGTTCTTCCGTGACCTCGGGAACGGAAATGCTCTCCTGTGGCGGCGTCGTGCCGCAGCCGGGGAAGGAGAGGAGAAGAACGGCGGCCAGCGTTAAGGCCAAGGCGGGCAGCAAGTGCTTTTTCATCACGGTCGGCTCCTTTGCTTTAGTTTTCCCGGCCGCTCCCGCGGCCGGGAGATGAGGCCTATACCCGGTCGATGGACAAGATCTCGCCGTTATAGGGACTGGATCTCTCCTTGGCTGTAAATCCCTTGAACGCACTATAGTCGCCGATCAGCACATGATCGATGACATAGCCGTACCATTTTTTCTTGTAGGTGCATATCATCACGCCGTCGGTCAGGTAATGCCAACT
>JAJXDX010000306.1 GCA_021640185.1 Oscillospiraceae bacterium
GCACAGCGCCAGCAGCACCGCCCCGGCCAAGAACTCCGCCATGATGCGGCCGCGCGTCGCGCCCAAGGCCTTTTTGATCCCGATCTCCCGCGTGCGCTCGTGCACGGACGAGAGCATCAGCGTCATCACGCCCAGCCCGCTGACCAGCAGCGACACCCCGCCGATCGCCGTCAGCACCGCCGACAGGATGCGCACCAGCCCGTCCAGCCGCTGCTTCTGCGCGGCCAGATCCTCGGTCGACAGTTCGCCGACGGTGTCGCCCGTGCGGGCGACCGCGCGGCGGATCGCCGCCTCGGCCGCCCCGGCATCCGTGCCGGACGACAGCCGCACCGCGATCTGGTCGAAGGCCTCGCTGCCGCACACGGTGTGCATGGTCGTGTACGGCAGATAGAGCATATACGGGATCATCGCCGTCACGCTGCGCAGCAGGCTGCTGCCCGCCGCCGTCACGCCCACGACCGTCAGTTCGATGCTCTCGCCCGCGTCCGGCGCGGCGGTCAGCGTTTTGCCCACCACGGCGGTGCGGCCGTACACGGCCTGCGCCAGCGCCTCGTCCACCACGCACACCGCGCGGCCGCCCGCCACGTCCCCGGCCGTCAGCAGCCGCCCGTGCAGCAGCGACAGCGAGATGACCTGATCGGCCCCCGCATCGATGCCGCAGCACACGACGTCCTCGTCCCGACCGTTCGCAAAGGCCGCGCGGCCGGTGCGCAGCTGCAGCGGCATGGCGCGCTCCACCTCATCCAGTGTGCGCACGGCGGACAGGCATTCGGCGGTCAGGCCGTGCTCGGCCGACAGCGACAGCCCGTCGATCCCCATGCTCTGCAGCTCCGCGCCCACGGCGCGCTCGCCCATCGCGCCGATCGAGGCGATCAGCATCACCAGCGCCGCACCGACGGCGATGCCGCCCACGGTCAGCCCCGTACGCAGCCGCCGCCGGGCGATTCCCTGCCACGCGCTGCGCCAGATGTCCCGCATCATCGCACCCCCTCCGCGGCGCGCACCCGCGCGCCGCTCTCGATCTGCTCCGGCTGCCGGACGGCGTCCTGCCCGGACAGCTGCCTCGACTGCGCGGCATCCAGCAGCGCACCGTTCTTCAGCTCCCGCTCCGGCGCGATGTCCTGCCGCACGGCCGTGCCGTTTTGCAGCAGCAGCACGTATTCCTGCCCGTCGTCATCGGCGCCGATCGCCTCGTAGGGCACGACGACGCGGCCATCGTCGGCCGCGGTCACGATCTCGGCGCGTGCGGTCAGGCCGAAGCGCAGCGAGGCATCCGCCGCGCCCGCATCCAGCTCCACCACGCCCTCCACCACCGCTTCCGTGCCGCCGGACACGGTCTTGGCCGCAGCAGCGATCTCGGCCAGATGCCCGCAGTAGCGGCGGCGCGAAAAGCCGTCCCCGCGCACATACACGGTCTGCCCCACCGCCACCTGCGGCAGATCCTTTTCGCGGATGACGATGCGCACGCGCGTATCCTCCCGTGCGGCCAGCAGCACGCACGGCGTCTGCGGCGAGATCCAGCCGCCCGCCGCGGCCTCCACCGCCGTCACCACGCCGTCCGCCGGAGCCACGAAGGTGTCCGGCATCGCCGCCAGCGCCAGCGCATCCTGCTGCCGCGTCCCGTCCGCCTGCGCGGCGCGCGTCGCCGCCTTGTCTATGCGCAGCAGCACGTCGCCCGCGCGCACGCTCTGCCCTTTTTTTACCGTTACCTCGGCGACGATGCAGGCCGCCGCCGGGCGGACCCCGCGCACCTCGCCCGCTTCCACCGTGCCGGTGCAGGACACCGTGCGCTCCACCGTGCCGGCCGTCAGCCGGCACACCGCCACCTGCGCGCGCTGCGCCCGCTCCCCGGCGGGCAGCAGCGCCGCCCACACGGCCGCGCCGGTCATCAATGCCGCCAAAAGGGCGCACCGCGCTCTCGCTTTTTTTCGTTCGTCCATCTTGCCCACCTCGTCGATAGTTTGCGGCGGACACGGAAAAACTATGTGCGGAAAAACGCGGCATTTCGATAAGGAAAACAAAATAAAAAAGGCGGCCGTCGCCGCCCTTTTGCTCACACGCGAAGTTCTAAATATTCAACATCCAGATAGCGTCCGTATTTCTGCCCCACCTCATGCAGCGTGCCGCTGTGCGTGAAGCCGAACGCCCGGTGCAGGGCAAGGCTCGCCTCGTTGCCGCCGGTGATCACCGAAACGACCACGTGGGTGCGCGGATCCTCGCGCGCCATGCCCAGCACCGCCTCCATCAGCGCACGCGCCAGCCCCCGCCGCCGATACGCCGGATGGACATAGACCGAAAGCTCCACCGTCGAGGCATATGCCTCCCAGTCCCGAAACGATGACAGCGAGGCATATGCCGCAGCGCGGCCGTCGATCTCCGCCACCAGCAGCGGGTGGTTATCGACGTTGTGCGCCGCGATCCAGCGCTGCCGCTCCTCCAGCGTTTTCTCCTGCACGTCGAACGTGGCGGTGCCGTGCGTCACTTCGTAATTATAGATCTCGCGCAGATCCTGCGCGTCCTTCTGCTCCGCCGGGCGGATCGTCATGGCAGACCACTCCGTTTCGTTTTTGCCATTTTAGCACGGCACGGCAAAAAAAGCAAGCACACCGCGCCCGTCCGGTTGACGATCCGCCCGGCGCGCGGTATACTGAGAGCCGACCAAGATGTTTTTTCCGCCGAGAGGAGCGTTTTTGATATGTATCTGTACGAGATGCACCAGCACACCGCCGCCTGCAGCGCCTGTTCCGCGGCCGACCCGGAGCAGGTCGTGCGCGCATTGGCGGCCGACGGGTTTTCCGGCGTGGTGGTGACGGAGCATTTTTATCACGGCAACACGGCCGTGCGGCGCGACCGGCCATGGGAGCGCTTCGTGCGCACCTACGAGGACAGTTTCCTGCGCATGAAAGCGATCGGCGAGCGGCTGGGACTGGACGTCCTGTTCGGGATAGAAGAAGGCGTCGGCAGCGGCAAAGAGG
>JAJXDX010000307.1:0-2038 GCA_021640185.1 Oscillospiraceae bacterium
CTGCCACACCGTGCCGTCGGCCTTGGACACGATCCGGAAAAGGGCTTCCTCTCCGTCCCATTCCAGACGCAGGCCATCATTTTCCGCCACGCAGACGAAGCCGTCGCCCTGCGGCAGCTCTCCGCCCGCCGCAGGCACGGGGCCGGGCGCGGTCTGCGGCAGATCCGCCAGACGCACCCACACCCGTCCGGAAAAGAGGCTGACCGCCGCCACGGCGACGACGGCCGCCGCCGCGAGCACCGCCGCCGGCCAGAAACGGTGCGGGTGCCGAACGTGTCGATTTTCCACAGTATCCCTCCTTAGCCGGGATCACAGGCCGTAGATCCGCGAAACGATCTCCTGCCACAGGTCCTTGACGAAAAAGCCCAGCTGCGCCGTGAAGATATAGATCAGCGCACACAGCGCCCAAACGACGGCCGTGCCGAGCAGACCGAGGAGCGTCAGCCCCACGGCGCGCGCCAGCGAAACGTCGTTGACCCGCTGCACGGCGCTGAGCAGACCGAGCGCCACCCAGACATACACGACGCCCCGCGCGGCGAAATAGATCCCCATCTCCTGCGCCGTGACGACGTGCGACAGCAGCGTGAGCAGCGGCCACGTCACGATCATCGGCACGAAGGCATAGGCCACACTGGAGAACGTTTCGCACGCGGTCATCTCGCCGGACAGCACGCCGCTGATCTTGAACAGCATCAGCCCGAACGTGACATACGGCACCGCTACGAGCAGCAGCTCGTACCAGAACGACACCTCCCAGCTTTCGATCGACGCCACGGGGTAGGCCGTGGCGGCCGACGAAAGCAGGCGCACGAGCACGGTAAGCGCCGGCAGCACCACCACCGGCAGCCAGCTTTGCCGCCGCTGACGGCGGCGCAGGACGTCCCACGCCTGCACGGGATGGAAGAACGACAGCTGACACATCCCGAAAAACGCCCGCACGGCCGAGATGTCCGGCCGGTACAGGTCTTCCTCGATCAGCACGCAGTAGCGGCGCATATACAGCACGAGCCACACCGCGGCCGCCAGGCCGACGACGATCAGCGGCACGAGCCAGTTGAAATTCTTCACCGTATAGGCGCGGCGCAGCTCGCCGAACGCCTTGGCATAGCCGGTGCGGTCACCGGCCTCGCGGTATTCCGCCTGCGCCTCGGCATATCTTCCCTGCTTATCGTAGATGTTCGCGATCGCGGTCTGCGCCACGGGATAGCAGCTGACCTGTTCGCCGATCTTATCCCACGTTTGCAGCGAGGCGGCATAGTCGCCCGCGCGGTAGGCCGCGATGCCGTCGTGGACGGCCTGCATGAACGCCGTCGGCCGCAGCTTTTGCACGCTGTTCTGTCCGGCGTCGAGCACGAGCAATTCGTTCTTCGTGTTATAGGCGATGGCGGCGATCGTATCGAACCGCCCCACGGTGCTGCCCTTGCCGCCGAACACGGCCAGCAGTTCGCCGTCGACGGTATACTGATACAGCTTGGCCGTGCGCTGATCTGACACCGTGATCATCTCGCCGCTGTCCACGGCGATGTCGGAAAGCATCGGCGCCAGCATCTTGCCGGTGTCCGGATCCTTCGAGCGTTCGCCGTAGGTGCCGGAGGGGAACAGGCTGTCGCCGGAGGAATTGATCTTTTTGATCTGGTTCGTTTCCGCCATGGACACGGCGTAGATCTTGTTATCGTAGGTGATGCAGAAGTTATTGTAGGACACCGGTTCGCGCTTTTTGATCTTTTCCTTTTGCAGATCGGTGGCGAGCGTACGCACCAGCCAGTCCGCGAGATCGAAGCCGACCGGCTCCGTGCCGACGAGGCCGCGGAACCGGTTTTTCGCGTCCAGCGTCAAAAACTCCTTACCGATCAGCAAGTAGATGTAGCCGTTATAGTCGTTGATCGCCAGCTTCGTCGGGTCGAACGCCGTCAGGTTCTGCCCCAGCAGCTCCGTTTCCGGCGCGACGAACTCCTCGACGAACCGGCCGGACGCATCGAAATGCGCCACGCGCGCGTTGCCGTTGTCTGCCACGAAGATCTCCTGCCGGTCGTCCACG
>JAJXDX010000307.1:2048-2959 GCA_021640185.1 Oscillospiraceae bacterium
CACGTAAACGCCCAGCGGATAGCGCAGGCCGCCGCTCTCCTCGGTGATCGCGAACACGAGCTTGCCGTCCGGGTCGAGTTTCACCACGGCGTTGTTGCCGGTATCGGCGATATAGATGTTATCCTGCCGATCGACGAAGATGTCCTGCGGAGCGTTGAGCAGCCCTTCGCTGTCGCCGTTCGGGCGGTATCCCTCGATGTAAGCGATGCGCTGCACACATTCGTGCGTTTCCGGGATGACGGCCGCGCGGCCGGTCTTTTCGCTGAGGATGGTATCATGGGCGAAATCGCTTTTTGCCGCCACGGGCAGAGCGAGCAGCGAAGCGGCCGCCGCGAGCAGGGCCGTCAGGCGCAAGACACGGCGGGATCTGCCTTTGCTATGTGATCGCATTCGTCTGCCCTCCTTACTTGATGCCGGAATGAGCCATCGTTTCCATCACCTTGCGCTGCTGCAGGATGAAGATCACGATGGACGGCAGCATGACGAGGAACGAGGCCGCGGCCGCCGCGCCCGCACGCGCCAGAGAAGTGCTTTCGGAAATGGAGCTGAGCATGACCGGCAGCAGGCGCAGGCTCTGCGAGGAGGTATACATCAGCGAGGAGGAGGCGTCGTTCCAGCATGAGGTGAACGTGAACACCAGCAGCGTGCCCCACGCCGGGCGCAGAAACGGCAGCGCGATCCCGGTGTAGATCCGCAATTCATGTGCGCCGTCCACGCGCGCCGCCTCCAGCAGCGGCTTCGGCAGCTGATCGCAGAACTGCTTCATCAAAAACATTCCGTAGGCCGTCGCGATCCGCGGCAGGATCAGCGCCGCATAAGAGTTATACAGCCCCAGATAGCGGATCAGCATATACACCGGGATCGTAGTGACGCTGCCGGGGAATGTCATGGCGATGATGACGAGCGTGAAC
>JAJXDX010000308.1 GCA_021640185.1 Oscillospiraceae bacterium
CATAAGCCTGATAGGTGGTGACGCTCATGTAGCCGTTGCGATAGAAATTGTAGCCGTAGCTGCGCTCGACGGCGCGGATCTCGCCTTCCCCCACCTGCAGCGCCGGACGCAGCACGGCCGTGCCGCGGTCGAGCGTCAGGGTCGCCACGAGCGTTTTTGCGCCCTCGTCGTTATCGAAATACAGACGGATGACGTTTTTGTCCGCATCGTCCTCGACGGTCACCCGGCGGAACTCGGCAAAGGCCAGCCCGGTCGGGCGCCACGTCACCGTTTCCGCCGTGCCGGCATATTTGATGCCGACGCGCCCGTCACGGTCGATATACAGGCGGATGCCGGTCTGATCCTTCACGACGTCGGTGTAGTCGTTCATGCGCAGGCCGATCATCGTGTAGCCGACCGCCGCCTCGGGGATCTTCAGCCGGAAGGTCAGCGTGTTCACGCCGCGGTCGGACGTCAGGCGCTTGAAGCCGATGCCGTAGGTGTTCATGTCGCCGGCAGGTTGGCCGACCAGCACACCGTCAACGATCTCGGCATCATACAGCAGGTCGAACGCGCCGCCGAGCGTCCGCCCGTCGGCGGACATATCCGCCTTGTAGGTCAGATCGCGGCGGTACGGCTGATCGTCGCGCGCCGCAGGGATGTCCGTCGTCTGATTCGGCACGCGGCCGCCGTCCGCCTCCAAAAGCGAGCTGGACAGGTTGTGCGCCGTGGTATAGATATAGTAGCCCTTGCCGTCCTCGATCTCGATAGACTCGACCAAAAGGTCGGACGGCACGCGGGCGATCGCCACGGTGGAAACACCGGCCATCGGGCCGCCGTACTGCTTGAGGAACTCCGGCCATTCGTCGCTGTCGACCGTATAGCCGCGCGGATCGAACAGCTCCGGCACGTCTCGGCTGACGATCAGCTGCCGCCCCGTACCGACGTTGCGCATGATGCGCATCAGCGGATACTGCGACGAGGGATAATGCTCCACCGTCCACACCTGCTCGAGCGAGCCGTCGGCCGGCATCTGCACGACCGTGCCACCGTTATCGGTCAGCATCAGGCCGGTCTCCTGGTTCTGCACGGTGTAGCCGACGGTGATGTCCGCACCGCGGTCGGCCGCATTCGGATCGATCGCGCCCTTGATGTCCGGCACGGGATCGATGTCCCGGCGATGGAAGATCCAGATCTGCGTCCCGATCTTGCGCACGGCAGATATCGGCGTCAGCCGGACGCTGACGGGGTCGTCCGCCTCGATCGGCGTGTTCGCCGTATCCTGCCCGGGCATCGGTTCGTCCGGTTCCTCGCTGCCGGGGAAGCATTCGATATCCGTCGCCACCAAAATGCCTCCGCGGTATTTGCCGTCGTCGTCCTTGTTGCGGCAGCTCCAGTTGTACAGGAAGAACGCCTTATCCGCCCGCGGCGCATCGCTGCGGTCGGGCCGGATGAGCGTGGTGTTGCGCGCAAGGCCGATCAGCGTGAACTGGCTGAAATCGGCCGCGCCCATCTGCGGCACGCTGCCCATGTCCAAATGCAGCGCGTTGTGCGTCGCCACGTTGATGATCGAATAGGTCAGTCCGTATTCGTTGTTCAGCTCCCACTGCTGGCCGGGCTTATCCTCAAAGCCCTGCAGCACGACCTGCCCGTTGACGACGGTCAGGTACAGGCCGGCCGCCTTGCTGCGGATGCGGTAGCGGTTCGTGCCCTCCACCGCCTCGAACAGCCACTTCTGGCTGCCGGAACGGTCGGCCTTCGTATAGTCCACGACCTTGGGCTGATAGAACTTGCCCTCCTCGACGGTGAGCTTTTCGTCCGGATCGCCGCTAAGGCCGGCATCCGGATCCTCCGGCTCCGTCTGCGTCTTTGCGACGAGCAGGCACTTTTCGTTCGCGCCGGTCCCGTTCGGATCGGTGGCATGGTAGTTATAGATATAGTAAGCCGTCCCGGCCGTCAGTTCGCTGACCGGCGCCGTCAGATCGTCGACGGCGAAGCTGACCAGCTGCGTGCCCTGCGCGCTGTAATCGGCAGGCAGGATCGCTTTCACGCTCTGGAAGCAGGCAAAAAAGACGTTCGCGCTGTTCTCGCGCATCTTCCACTTGTAGCCCCAGTTGTCCGTCAGCTCCCAATCTTGGGCATAGCTGTCGGCGATCGACAGCTGCACCGCCTCATCGCCGCGCAGCGACAGGTACAGCCCGGTGGCCTTGTTTTTGAAGCGCCACAGGCCGTCCGCCGTCTGTTCGGCGATCCAGCGCTGCACGTCGCTGTTATCCGCCTCGCGGCGCGTGACCAGATCCAGAGCAAGGCCCTTCTCCGCGCTCAGCACGCAGGGCGTCTTGTCCGCAGGCTTGTCGCTCGGCAGCCAGCGGCAATGCAGATAGTATTCCGTGCCCTCCGCGATCGCGGTCACGCCGTCGCCAAGGCCGTTGACCGGCGCGTCGGCGGTGATCGTGATCAGATCGTCGCCGCCGCCGATGAACGACGCGGCAGGCAGGACGCCGCTCCCGCCGGCAAGGCCAAGGTGATCGCCCGTGCCCACGTTGACGACGTTCCAATAATACAGATCCGCCCAGGCAGACAGCGCCCAAAGTTGGCCGTTGTCTTTGTCGTTTCGCTCGGTCAGGGCAAGCGCACCGTCGACGATGGTCAGATACAGCCCGTCACGCACGTTGCGGATGCGCCAGATTCCGTGCTCGGCATCCGCGCTCTCGAACGTCCAGCGCTCCGCCGCCGACTTTTCGACGTGCGCCGTGTCGATCAGCGTCACCCCGGCCGCACGGTGCGCACCCGGCGCGGGCTCGCCCGGCTCGCCCGACAGGATGCAGCGCGTCTTGTCCGCATCCGCGCCGCCCAGATCGCGGCAGAAGATGAAATAGGCCTTGCCGTCCTCGATACTGTTCGCCCAGCCCACGTCGCTGCCGACGCTCACGCCGGTCGTGCTGATGCTGATC
>JAJXDX010000309.1 GCA_021640185.1 Oscillospiraceae bacterium
GCCTTGGCCACGTGCATGATCGTGCCGTCGCCGTGGGCGGCGACGGCACGATCATGCACGTGGCCAAGGCGGTCGCGGGCGCGCGCACGCGCTGTCCGGTGCTGGGGATCAACGGCGGCCATCTGGGCTTTCTCGCCGGGCTGGAGGCGCACGAGCTGGATCTGCTGCCGCAGCTGCTTTCCGGCGATCTGATCGCCGAGGAGCGCACCATGCTGGACATCACGGTGGCTCCCGCCGAGCGCGGCGGCCGCACGCGCCACTTCCTCGCCCTCAACGAGGGCGTGATCTCCCGCGGGGAGCTGTCGCAGCAGGTCGGCATCCGCGTGCGCGACCGCGGATGCGAGATCCTGTCCTGCCGCGGCGACGGTGTGATCGTCGCCACGCCCACCGGATCGACGGCCTATTCGCTCTCGGCGGGCGGCCCGGTGGTCGATCCGGCGGTCGACTGTTTGCTGCTCACGCCGATCTGCCCGCACACGGTCGCCCCGCACGCGCACGTGCTGCCCGCCGGCGCGCAGCTGGAGGTGGATGCCGCCACGCTCGACGGCGCGCCCGCCGTGCTGACCGTCGACGGCGAAAAAAGTCTGGCCATCCGGCCGGGCGCGCGTGTGCTGATCCGCCGCTCCTGCCGCACGGCGCGGCTCGCGCGGCTCAAGTCCGGCACCGTTTACGATATCCTAGGTCAAAAACTGCTTGGTGGGAGGACGTTATGAAGACCAGAAGACAGGCAAAGATCCTCGAGATCATCAATTCGCACGACGTCGAAACGCAGGACCGTCTGCAGGCCCTGCTTTTGGAGGCGGGCTTCCCGGTCACGCAGGCCACGGTGTCGCGCGATATCAAGGAATTGCGGCTGATCAAGACCCCGGACGATCACGGCGGCTACCGCTACAGCACCGCCCGCGCAACGGGCGAGCCGGTGTCGGCCAAATTCCACTCCATCTTCGCCGATGCCGTCACCGACGTGCAGTATGCGCAGAACATCGTCGTCGTGCACTGTCACGTCGGTATGGCACAGGCGGCCTGTGCGGCGCTCGACCACCTGCACTGGAAGCAGGTCATCGGCACCTTGGCGGGGGACGATACGTTCATCTGCATCGTCACCAGCGAACCGGATGCCGCCGATCTGGTGCTGGAGCTGAAAAAGCTGCTCAGCGGCATGGATCGCTGAACGGCATTTGACGAAAAAGGACGGATCCGGTATGCTGCAGAGCTTACACATCGAGAACGTGGCCGTGATCGAATGCGCCGATATCGTGTTCGGCCGCGGCCTGACCGTGCTGACCGGTGAAACGGGCGCGGGCAAATCCATCGTCATCGATGCGATCAATGCCGTTTTGGGCGAGCGCATCTCTCGCGATGCGGTGCGTCACGGGGCGGAGCGCGCCTTCGTGTCCGCCGTGTTCACCGATGTCGGCCGTGCGGTGGAGGATACGCTGACCGAGCTCGGCTTCACGCCCGAGGAGGACGGTACGCTGCTGATCGGCCGTCAGATCGCGGCGGACGGCAAAGGCTCGTGCAGGATCAACGGCCGTCCCGCCACCGTGTCGGTGCTGCGGCAGATCGGCCGGATGCTCGTCAACATCCACGGCCAGCACGAGAACCAGACCCTCCTGCAGCCGGACAGCCACATCGGGTATCTCGATCGGCTGGGCAGCCTTGTCCCGCTGCGCGACGCTTACGCCGCGGAATATCACGCCTATTGCCGCATCGCCCGGCGGATCCGTGCCGCCACGATCGGCGAGGACGAAAAACAGCGCCGCAGCGCGGAGCTGCAGCAGGCGCTCGAGGAGATCGACGCGGCGCACCTGCAGCCCGGCGAGGAAGCGGACCTGACCGAGCGGCGCGAGGTCATGCGCCACGCGGAACGCTTGGCGCAGGAGCTGACCGCGGCACGCGCCGCGCTCGACGGCGATGACGAGGATGACGAGGACCGCGGCGCGCTCGCCCGCCTGTCGGATGCGGTGGGTGCACTGCGCACGGCCGGCGGCGTATCGCGTGAGCTGTCGCAGCTGGCCGAACGTCTGCAAAGCGCCCTGTACGACGTGCAGGCGTGCGCCGACGAGGTGCGCGACGCGCAGCGTGCGCTCGCCTTCGACGAAGGCGAGCTGACCGCGCTGGAGGATCGTCTGATGCTCGTGCGGCAGATCGCGCGCAAGTACGGCGGCAGCGAGAGCGCCGCACTGGAACGGCGCGAGGAATTGGCCGCGGAGCTCGAGCGCATCGAGTCGAACGAGGCGGAGCTTTCCGATCTGCGCCGCGAACAGGATGCGGCGCGTGAGCGCACGGTAGAGGCCGCCCGGCGGCTGACCGCGGCGCGCCGCAGCGCGGCCGACCTGTTTGAGAAAAACGTGTGCGAGCAGTTGGCCTTTTTGGATATGCCGAACGTGCGTCTGGCCGTGTCGATGGAGCCGACGGCCCTGACGGCGACCGGCGGCGATAAGGTGGAGTTTTTGCTCTCCGCCAACCCCGGCGAGCCGCCGAAGTCCATCGCCCGCACCGCCTCCGGCGGCGAGCTGTCGCGCATCATGCTGGCGCTCAAATCCGTGCTCAGCGAGGTCGACGACATCGGAACGCTGGTGTTCGACGAGGTGGACAGCGGCATCAGCGGCCGCGCCGCGGCGCGCGTCGGCGTGCTGCTGCGGCGGATCGCCGCCTGCCGGCAGGTGCTGTGCGTCACGCATCTGGCGCAGATCGCCGCGTGCGGCCACGCCCACCTGCTGGTGCATAAGCACGTCGAGGACGGGCGCACCTTCACGGCCGTGCAGGCGCTCGACGAGGCCGCACGGCGCGAGGAGCTCGCGCGCATCATCGGCGGCGAGGTGACCGATACCGCCCTGCGTGCCGCCGAGGAGATGCGCCGCCGTGCCGAGGCGGACGGCCTGTAGGTTTGTCAAACATATTGTACAGCGAACTCAATTGGCGAGAGCCAGCGGA
>JAJXDX010000310.1:0-1322 GCA_021640185.1 Oscillospiraceae bacterium
GGATCTGCCCCTGCCCCGCGCCGCCCGGATGTCCGGCGCGGTATGCGCGATAGCGCACGGCGGTGTCCTGTGCGGAACTGCTTTGCGCCGCAGCGGCTGCCGTCGGCTGTTCGGCCGCCGGCTCCGCCGACGCGCCGATGCCCGGCAGTGTGACGGCGGCCGCCGTCACCGCCGCCAGCAACGCGGCGCACACGCGGCGCACGCGCCCAGACTTATCCAAGCTCATGCCGTTTCCTCCTTCTGCTCCGGCCGTCCGGCGGTCAGCCGCGGCGCATCGCGGACGCGTCCCCGCGCAGGCGGGACGCGTTCAGTCCTCCGGGCGGATGACGGCGAGCGCCGCCGCACCGGGATACAGGGAAAATCCTTCGTTTGCCGTGCCGGTCGTCACCCGCTCCTCGCAGGTGCCGTCCGCCCGGGCGATCAGCTGCCGCAGCGTCACGCGGGCACCGTCACCGAACAACGGGGACGAGAAGCGCACGGGCGTATCCGCCGTGCGGTCGACCGAGGCGGTCATCACGAGCACGGTGCCGTCCTCCCCCTGCACCGCCGCGGCGGCGGGCAGGCCATCCGCCGAGCAGGACAGGCGCGGCCGGCCGCGCAGGGCCGATGCCATGCAAAACACCTCGCCGGTCAGGTCCGGCGCGGCGGTTTGCAGGCCGACGCGGATCAGTCCCTCGTTGACCGGATGGAAATACAGCGCCTTGGCGATGTGGTGCGCATCGGCGTTCTGCATCAGCCACAGCAGCAGCTGCGTGTCCGCGATCATCGACTGCGGGGAGCCGGGCTCGCCCCAGCTGTAGGCCCATTCGTCGAGCGAGAACGGCACGTCCGTCAGCCCCAGCTCACGCACGAGGGCTTCGGCGCGGGCCAGCTCCGGCAAAAACGCGTCGGCGAGCACGGCGGCGCGCTCGGCGTCCGTCACGCGGCCGAAGTTCTTATCCACCTCGTTGGTTTGATAAAAGTGCAGGCTGAGCCGGTCGGCCAGATGACCGACCCGCTGCAGGTAAGCACGCGTCCATTCCGGCCGGTGCGCGCAAAAGCCCAGCACCAGACGTGCATCGGGATCGACCGCGCGCACGCGCCGGATGAGCGCAGCCGTTTTTTCGGCGGCCAGAGCGCCGTCCTGCGCCATCTCGCCGCCGAAATAATAGACCTCGTTGCCGATGTACCATTCGTGCACGGGATACGGCGCGGGATGGCCGCGCTCGGCGCGCAGGGCGCCGTAGGGCGTATCCGTGCCGCCGCGGCAGTATTCCACCAGATCCGCCGCGTCGTCGAGCGGCAGGCGGATCAGCGGCAGCGTCAGCTCCGGCTGCGCGCCG
>JAJXDX010000310.1:1332-2924 GCA_021640185.1 Oscillospiraceae bacterium
CGCCGACGGCCGCACACAGACGCATGAACGCGTCGATGTCCGTATCGAACGGGTCGTACCCATAGGTGTCGCGCAGAAGGAAATCGCCGTCGTACAGATCGGTGCGGATCGGCGGACGAAGATCCGGCGGCAGCAGACCGTCCTTCCACGGGTACACCTCGGCATAGCAGCCGCCGGGGAAGCGCAGGGCGGACAGCGAGAGCGACCGCAGCGCGGCCACCGCGTCCGGGCGCAGCCCGTCCGTGTGATCTGACGGCAGCAGCGACACGGCGTGCAGCCGCACCGTGCCGGCGGTATCCACCGAGATCTCGATCTGCGGCTCGGTCATCGCGGCGGGCAGATGCACCGAAAGCGTCTGCTGTGCCGTGCGGCAGGGCTGCCCGTCGAGCCGGGCGAGCGGTGCGCCATCCATGCAGAGCGTCAGAGAGAACGCTGCATCGGCCGTGATCAGCACGCGGAACAGATACCCTTTTTCGGCCGACAGGCGCGCCTGCCGGCAAGTCTGCCGGAGCGTGCCGCGGCCGGAAAACACCATCGCGGCGCGCACGCCGTCCGTTTTGCGCGAAACGGCGCCCGCCGTCTGCCAGCCGAGAGGCTGATCCCCCCTGCCGGAAAAGAACTTCCGGTCGGCCAGCAGCTCCGCGGACAGGCCGCGCCAGAACGTGCGGCGCGTGACCTCCATATTGCCGCCGAACAGGGACGGCGACACCTTCGTCGCCGTCCGTGCCCGGTCGACCCGTATCTCTGCCATAGAGAAAACGCCCCTCTCGTTTACGCCTGTTCGGCCAGCACGACCGCCAGACTGCGCGCCGGGATCGTGACGTGCAGCGTATCGCCGTCCGCCGTCAGCTCCGTATCCGGGAACAGCAGCGTGTAGCGGCACGCCTTATCCGCCTTCAAGCCGATCGCGGCGGAATCGACCGCCGCGGTGGCCGCGAGCGGCGCGGTGCCGTCGTTCGGCAGCACGATGACGGCGCGCTGCCCGGCATAGCGGGCATACGCCTGCAGCGGGCAATCGGACGTCACCTTTTCGATGTTCGCGTTGCGGTGATCTTCCGGGAAAAACGTGAAGATCTCCGGATATTGGCGGCGGATGCGCAGCATCCGCTTGAAGTCCTCGTAGAACGCGCGGTTCTCCGGCAGGTCGAGGCGGCTCCAGTCGATGTAGTTATTGAACATCCCGCAGCCGGGCTTGAGCAGGTTGCCCCAATCGTCGCCGATGAACCACAGCGGGATATACGGCCCGAACACCGCGCCGTACCCGGCGATCAGGCGATCCTGCTCGATGCACGGGCGGGGGTTATCGTGGCAGGACAGGCACAGGCAATAGAACCGGGCGCGGCCGCCGCGGTCGTTCTCCTGCGCATAGATCGTGCCGTGGCCCCAGCCGTTCTTGACCGCGTCGACGATGTTGTGGCGCTTGGTGAACATGGTGTGCATATGCCAGCGCTCCGGGTCCTCGTTCGTGATCTGCTCGTCGAAATCGTAGGCCTCGTCCCGCTCGCTGGTGCATTCCGCCATGATCGAGATCTTGCGTCCCTTTTCCAGCAGACGGCGGCGCAGCGCGGGCAGAGGTCGTGTTTGGCAGAGGC
>JAJXDX010000311.1:0-2493 GCA_021640185.1 Oscillospiraceae bacterium
GTGCACACGCTGCCGGACGACAGCAACGCGTCGGTGCTGGCGGCGCTGGAGGAACAGGAAGAACAGGAAGAAACGGCCGACGGAGAGGGGGAGCACGATGGCGCACGCGTGGACGGATAAACAAAAGGCGGCCTTCAGCGCGGAGGGCGGCACGATCTTGGTGTCGGCTGCGGCGGGCAGCGGCAAGACCGCCGTGCTGATCGAGCGGATCATGCGCAAGATCACCGATCCCGTGCATCCGGTGGACGTGAATCGGATGCTGGTGGTCACCTTCACCCGTGCGGCGGCGGCGGAGATGTGCGAGCGGCTGTCGAAAGCGCTGTCCGCCCGCGCGGCGGCGCAGCCGGACGACCGGCTGTATCAGCGGCAGCTGATGCTGCTGCCGCAGGCGCATATCTCCACCGTGCACGGCTTCTGCACCGCGCTGCTGCGGGAGCACGCCGCCGAGGCGGGGCTGCCGCTGCGCTTTTCCGTGGCGGACGATACGCAGGCCGATCTGATCGCGGCCGAGGCCATGGACGAGGTGCTGGAGGAGAGCTTCCGGCGGAAGGATCCCTCGTTCCTCGCCCTTGCGGCGCAGCTGGGGGGCGGCAGCGGCCGCGACGACAGCGGCCTGCGCGCCGCAGTGGAGAACGCCTACACCTTCATGCAGGCGCAGCCGTTCCCGGAGCAGTGGCTGCGGGCCAGACAGGACGAGTATTCGGCGGTGACCCCGCTGGAAAAAACGGTGTTCATGACCTATGTGCGCCGGGAACTGCTGTTCATCTTCGACGAAGCGATCCGATTAAATGACAAGGTGTTTGCCTTGACAGAGGACGAGCGGCTGGCCGCGTACCGCACGGCCGTGCAGATCGACCGGCGCCGGCTGGACGAGGCCCGCGCGGCCGCGGACGACGAGGAGCTGCCCTACGACGCGCTGCAGGCGGCGGTCTGCGGCCTGTCGCTGGAGCGACTGGCCGCGATCCGCAAAAAGGATGCCGCGGCGCAGGAGATGATCGAGGAAGTCAAAGGCTTGCGCGCATCGGTCAAAAAGCAGCTTTCGCGCGCCGCCGGACTGTTTTGCGGCACCGAGGAGGAATGCCGCGAGGATCTCGCTCGCCTGACGCCGCTGGTAGAGGCGCTGGGGACGCTGGCGATGCGCTTTTCGGCGGTGTTCACCGCCAAAAAGCGCGAGCGCAAGCTGCTGGACTATAACGATCTGGAGCATGAAGCGCTGCGCCTGCTGCTGACGCCGGAGAACCGGCCGACGCAGCTGGCGCACGACCTGTCGCAGCGCTTCGACGAGATCATGGTGGACGAGTTCCAAGACACGAACGCCGCGCAGAGCACGCTGTTCGAGGCGCTGTCGAAAAACGGCAAAAACCTGTTTTTCGTCGGCGACGTGAAGCAGAGCATCTATGCCTTCCGGCAGGCAAAGCCGGAGATCTTTACCGCGTTCCGCGATGCCTACACGCCGTACGATCCCGATGACCCGCGTTTTCCCGCGCTGATCACGCTGGAGAACAACTTCCGCAGCCGGCTGGAAGTGACGGACACGGTCAATTTCTTCTTCCGGCAGCTGATGCACCGCGGCCTTGGCGGCGTGGAGTATGACAGCGGCGAGGCGCTGGTCTGCTCCGCGCAGTACCCGCCCGCCGATGGGCGGGAGAGCGAGTGGCTGCTGCTGGACATGGCCGGCGGCGACGGCGAAACAGATCCCGTCGCGGCGGAGGCGCGGCTGATCGGGCGGCGTATTTTAGAGCTGATGGATACGATGACCGTCAAAGAGGGCGACGGGACGCGGCCGCTCGCCTTTGGCGACATCTGCATCCTGATGCTGGAGGCCATGGGCATCCCGTCGGCGACCGACGGCAGCGGCAAGCTGTTGGAAACGCCGGAGGTGTCGACCGTCCTCTCGCTTTTGCGGGTGATCGACGACCCGCTGCGCGACGTGGAACTGCTTTCCGTCATGCTGTCGCCGCTTTACGGCTTTTCGCCGGACGACGCGGCGGCGGTGCGCCTGCACGCGCCGAAAACGGCGCTGTGGCCTGCGTTGACCGCCTATGCCGCCGACGGCGGGGACGCGTCGCTGCGGCAGCGCTGCGCCGCGCTGCTGGACGATCTGCGGCGGGCGCGCGCCCTGTCGGTCAGCTTGCCCGCCGACCGCTTGCTGGAGCGCCTGTACCGCGAGATGAGCATCCCGGCGATCCTGTCTGCCCGCAGCGGCGGACGGCAAAGGCGGGCGAACCTGCAAAAATTCGATCAGTTCGTGCGCGGCTACGCGCCCGGCGAATACCGCGGGCTGTCCGCCTTCGTGCGGTATGTCGACCGGATGCAGGAACGCGGCGGCGACCTGCCCGCGGGCGAGATCTTGCGCGCGGACGCCGTGCAGCTGATGAGCGTCCACGGCTCCAAGGGGCTGGAGTTCCCGGTGGTGTTCCTTGCCCGGCTGAGCGCGCAGATCAACAACGAAGACGCACGTCAACTGCTGCTGTTCCCCGAGCGGTGCGGCAT
>JAJXDX010000311.1:2503-2905 GCA_021640185.1 Oscillospiraceae bacterium
GCGCGACGACCGACCGGGGATGCAGGAAAAGCATCGCACGCTGCCCTTCGTCGGCACGCTGGCCGCCCGGCAGCAGGACGCCCGCGCCGAGGAACTGCGCATCTGGTACGTGGCGATGACCCGTGCGCGGGAAAAGCTGATCTTGGTGGATACGGAAAAGGATCTGGACAAAAAGCTGGCGGCGTTGGCGCAGCGTCTGCCGATGGGGCAGGCACTGTCGGCCGATACGGTGCTGCACGCCGCCTCGCCCGGCGACCTGTTTTTGCTCGCCTCCCTGCGGCATCCGTCTTTCGTCGGGCTGCGGCGCGCGGACGGCGCGCAGACGCTTTCGGCGAACACGCCGCTGCGCGTGACCCGGGCGACGCCCGCTGCGGCGGATGCCGCGCGCGGGCAGGAGCAGCG
>JAJXDX010000312.1:0-2182 GCA_021640185.1 Oscillospiraceae bacterium
TCCGGGGACTGTACATCGGCGGCAGCGGTGCGGCGCGGCGGTATTACGTCGCCGATCCGCAGAACCGCCGTGCCTTCGTGGCGGACAGCGAGGGCGATATCCTGCTCTCGCTGTCCCGGCCGGACACGCCGCTGTATCCGGAAAGCGTCCCGTTCGAGCCGTCCGGCGTGCTGGCGGATGCCGAGGGCACGATCTATGTGCTGGTGCCGGGGCTGTACCGCGGCGCGTGCGTGTTTGCGGCCGACGGCACGTTTTTGACCTTTTTCGGCGCGAACCGCGTGGAGCTGTCCGCCCGGATGTTGCTGGACTACTTTTGGAAACAGCTGCTCAGCCGGGAGCAGCGCGACAGCATGGCGCGCTACATCCCCGTGGAATATTCCGGCTTCGACATCACGCCGGACGGTTTCGTGTTCACCGTGACGCAGAAAAGCGTGGCGGGCGGCAGCGTCGTTTCGACGGACGAGATCAAAAAGATGAACGCCAAAAGCGTCAACGTGTTCCGCCGGAAGAACTACGGCGACATCGAGGTCGCATGGAGCGACGGGCGGCTGCTGGACACGGCGTTCATCGACATCGACGTGATGGACAACGGCTTCGTCGCGGCGCTGGACGCCACGCAGGGGCGCGTGTTCGTCTATGACGGGGACGGGCAGTGGATCACCTGCTTCGGCGGCATCGGCACGCTGGAGGGCACGTTCCGTATCCCCACGGCGATCGAAACGCTGGGGCGGCGGATCTATGTGCTGGACGCCATGGGCGACACGATCACGCGCTTTTCCCCGTCCGCCTTCGGCGAGCGGGCGTTCTCCGCCATGGAGCTGTATGCCAAGGGCGAATACGCCGCATCCGTCGAGCTGTGGCAGGAGGTCATCCGCTATGCGGGCGGGTACGACCCGGCCTACATCAGCATCGGCAAAACGCGGCTGGAGGCCGGCGACTACAAGGCGGCGATGGAGCAGTTCCGTTTGGGCCATGCGCCGCAGCTGTATTCCGATGCCTACAAGCAGCTGCGCGCCGAGCGTCTGCGCGTATGGGCCTATCCGATCTTGGGGGCGCTGTTCGCCTTTGCGGTGTGGGTGGTGGTGTCGGACGCGCGCGACCGCGTCAGCCGCGCCCGGGACGAGGACCCCGCCGCCATGCGCGTGCCGCGCCGGGTGTGGTATACGCTGTTCCATCCCACGGAGGGCTTCGCCTGTGCCGTGCGCCGCGGCGGGCGCAGCCGCATCGCCGTCAGCGCGGCGGTGCTGGCGGCGTGGTTCTTCACCACGGCGCTGTGCTGGCAGTACAGCGGCTACATCTTCGTGCAGCACGCGGCGGAGGACTTTAGCCTTCTGACCATGCTGGGGCAGACGGTGCTGGTGTTCTTTTTGTTCGTCATGGCCAACTGGTTCGTGTCCACGATGATGGACGGCTCCGGGCGGCTCGGCGATATCGTTTACTGTCTGGCGGTAGGGCTGCTCCCGTACATCGGCTATCAGCTGCTGTCGCTGGTGCTGACGAACGTGCTGACCGCCGAGGAGGGCGCGTTTTTGCACCTGCTGCTGGCGATCGCGGTGATCTGGAGCGCGGTGCTGATGATCTTGGGACTGAAGGCCGTGCACGAGTTCTCGTTCGCCCGCACGGTAGCGGCGGTGCTGTATTCGCTGCTGGGGATCGTGATCATCCTGTTCCTTGCGCTGCTGCTGTGGAGCCTGTTCACGCAGCTGGCGATGTTCATCACCTCCATCGTCGACGAGCTGTCGCTGAAGCTGAAATGAAAGGAGCTGCCGTGATGAAACGAATGCGAACGCGCCGCCGGACGGCGCGCCTGATCGCCGCCCTGCTGGCGGCGGCGCTGACGGCCAGCATCTGCCCCGCCGCGCACGCCGGGGACGACGTCCCCGCGCAGAGCGCGGACGGGCAGGCAGCCGGAGAAGCGGTGCTGGATAACGGACGTCTGCGCCTGACGGTGCCGCCGGCCGGCAGCGGCTTCTGCCTGACGGACGCCAAAAGCGGCGTGACCTATGCCGCCACGCCCGCGGACTATGCCGAGGATACCGTCGCGCAGGGGATCAACGTTACGCGGATGCGCTCGCTGCTGTCGCTGACGTTCCAAAACGAGAGCGGCGTGGTGGACACCGTCAACAGCTGCGTCGGTGCGGTGCTGGACGGCAACGTTGCCGTCCAGCACCGCACCGACGCA
>JAJXDX010000312.1:2192-2887 GCA_021640185.1 Oscillospiraceae bacterium
CTGCTTATCTCGATCGATCTTGCCGGTGTGCGGGAGGACGGCGGCTGCCGCCTGCTGCAGATCGAGCTGCTGCCCTTCTTCGGTGCGGCGCGGGAGGGCGACCGCGGGTCGATCGTTTTTCCGGACGGCTCCGGCAGTCTGATCCGGTTCAACAACGGCCGCTATGCGAACGGCGAATACCGCCGTGCCGTGTACGGCGGCGACCGCACGCAGGTGTCCGAGAGCAAGCCGAACGGCTACCGCCCCGTGCTGCTGCCCGCCTTCGCGATGCTGTACGAGCATCTGGCGCCGCTGAAGGCAGCGGACGGCACGGCCGCATCGGCCGGGCGGGACGTGCAGGCCGGGTTTTTGGCGCTGATCCGCTCCGGCGCGGCGGACAGCGAGGTGGCGGCCGCCGTGGCCGGGTATGACAGCGGCTACAACACTGCCGCGTTCACCTTGCGCTACCGCACCGGCATGGAAACGTCGCTGCTCAGCCGCACGTGGGCGGAGGTCGTTCGCGTGATGGTGTCCGACGAGCCTGCGCTGACCGAGGATCCGACGGTGGAATACCGCTTCCTTTCCGGGGATGAGGCGACGATCAAGGGGGCGGCCGACGCCTGTGCCGCGCGGCTGCTGCCGCAGGAAACGCGCGGCGACAGCCTGTGCGACGAGCTGTATCTGGACATCACGGCCGGGGTGCGCACGCAGCATCA
>JAJXDX010000313.1 GCA_021640185.1 Oscillospiraceae bacterium
TCCCCGCAGAGGAGCCGGAGGAAGAAACGCCGCCGACGGATGACGACGACATGGCGCAGGCGGAAGAACAGCTGCGTCTGGCCCGGCAGGAGAAGATCCGCGATTTCACCCTCGATGGCGAGATCGAGGAGGAGAACGAACCGGAGGAAGAACCGGATCTGCCGGAGGAAGAACCGATCATCGACGATTGCCGTTCGCCGGACGATGCGGCCGCCGTGCGGCTGGAGCTCCAATACCGCTCCCGCACGGCGCTGTGGAGCATGCTCGTGTCCGGTGTGCTGACCGTCATCTCGCTGCTGCTGACGCTGCTGACGGTCTATCTCGGCCGTTCACCGATAACGGACATCGGCTATCTGACCGTGCAGGCGTTCGTGCTGGGGCTGATGCTCGTGCTCGACGCCGCCGGGGTCGGCCGCGGCCTGAACGGGCTGTTCGTCCTGCGGGCGAACAACGACACCGCCCCCGCCGTCACGGGGATACTTTCCTTGGCCGGCGTGCTGCTGCATTTTGCGGATATCAACGCCGCGCTGCCGCTCTGGCCGCCGCTCGCGGCGCTCGGGCTGCTGCTGTCCGCCGTTTCCGGCTATCTGCGTGCGCAGCGCGTTTTTGTCGGATCACCTCAAAAATGCGTATGAGGACGACCGCAGCGACGACTGGATGCGCGTCGCCGCACCGGTGTTCTGGGGGCTGTCGCTGGCCGTTTCGCTGGCGCTGACCTTCGGCGGCGCAGTCACCGGCTTCTGGCGCTGGCTGGAGCTGTTTTTGATGCTGCTGTGCATGACCTCACTGCCCGCGGCGATCGCCGTGCAGCTGCCGCTGCGCCGCTGCAGCCGCCGGATGCTGGCCAAGGGCGGGTTCATCGTCGGCTGGAAGGCCGTGCGCGAACTGGGCTCGCCCGATGCGCTGATCGTGGACGTGGCGGATCTCTATCCGGACGAATGTATGCTGCTGCACGGGATCAAGACCTTCGGCGGGATGCACATCGACGACGCGATACTGGATGCCGCGTCGCTGTCGATCCGCTCCGGCGGCCCGCTGTCGCTGATCTTCCGCCGCATCATCCAAAATAAACTCGACATCCTGCGCGAGGTCGACAGTCTGGTCTACGAGCAGGGGATGGGGCTGTCCGGCTGGGTGGACGGCCGCCGCGTGCTCGTCGGCGACCGCCGCCTGCTCGAGAACCACGGCGTGGACGTACCGTCCGCCGATTACGAGGCACGGTACGCGAAAAACGGCCGCAGGCTCGTGTATCTCTCCACGGCCGGGGAGCTGTCGGCGATGTTCGTCGTGACGTATCTGCCGGACGACACGATCGCCGAGGCGCTGCGCGACCTCTGCCGGGCGCACGTGACGATCCTGGTGCGTTCCTGCGACCAGAACATCACCGCCGCGCAGCTGTGCAGCGAATTTGGGCTGGACGAATACTACGTCGATGTCCTGCCCGCCTCCGCCGGGCGGCTGTACGACCGGCTGGTGGACGGCCCGGCGGAGCAGACGCCCGCCGTCATGGCCTCCAACGGGCATATCCTCGGCACGGCGCTGGCGCTCTCCTCCTGCCGCGACCTAAAGATCCGGACGCTGATCGCCCTGCTGGTGCAGACCGTCGGCGCGGCGATCGCGCTGCTGTTCTGCGCGGTGTGGGCCTCGGTCGGCTCGGCCGACGGGTTCCTGCCGCTGCTGGCCGTGTCCGTCGCCGTTCCCGCCCTGTCGCTTGCCCTGCCGCTGCTGCGGCGATAAAACGCCTCTCCGCCCGCTGCCGATACCGGCAGCGGGCTTTTTTGGCATATCTCCGCCCTTTCGCGCATACAGTGGAGCGTACCGACTTGGCATACCGCCGCGCGGCGGCGCGGTGCAGCACAAAGCGTGGATAAAGGAGTGGACGATATGGACAAAACGACGCAAAAACCGACGATCCGCGTCGCGCGGCAGACCATGGACGCCAGAGATGAATACCTGCTCGGCAGCGACTTCGTGCTGCCGGAATACTGTCCGGATGCGGCGGTGGTGCTCAAATGCACGATCACGCCGCACGTGCAGAGCCGCCGCATCAGCGGCGACCGTCTGCAGCTCGACGGCACGGCGGCGGTGCGGATCTGGTATCTTGACGAGGAGCGCCGCTGTGTGCGCGAGGCGGAGTTCGCCCAGCCGCTGTCCTGCACGCTGTCGATCGGCGCGGGCAGCGAGGATCTCGACCCGGCGGCGATCCGGGTAACGATGACGCCCGCCTACGTCAACTGCCGGGCGACCAGCCCGCGCCGCATGGAGGTGCGGGCCAGCTTCAGCGTGCGCGCGACCGCGGTCGCGGATACACAGGTCGCGCTGTTTTCGCCGGAAGAGGGCAGCGGCCTGTTCACGCGCACGGCCGAGCATACGCTGCCCACGGTCTGCGCCGTGGGCGAAAAGCCGATCACCGTCAGCGAAGTGATCGACTTGGACAGCGAGCAGCCGTCGATCGAGCAGCTGCTCGGCGGTGAGGTGACGGCCGCCGTCACCGAATGCCGCCTGCTGTCCGGCCGGGCGATCGTCAAGGGGCAGGTGTTCGTCCACGTGCTGTACACCGACGACACGGAAAACGGCACGACCGACGCGGTGGAGCGCGCGCTCCCGTTCGGGCAGATCTTGGATCTGCCCGGCGTGCAGGACGATATGCTGTGCCTGCCGGCCGTTTCCGTCGTCAGCGATACCGAGCGCTGCGTGGCGAATGCGGCGGGGCAGAACGCCGCGATCGAGATCGAGGCGCATCTGCTGCTGCAGATCACCGTCTGCGCACAGCAGACCGTGCCGCTGGTGCTGGATGCCTTCCACCCCGGCTATCCGGTCACGCTGGAGCGGCAAAAGCTGGAACTGACCG
>JAJXDX010000314.1 GCA_021640185.1 Oscillospiraceae bacterium
GTCCGGTGTATTGCAGCGAATGCTTCGCCGCGATGAAGGGCGAGAATTGATCGCCCCACACCGTCCATAACCCGCGAACGAAAAGCCCCTCGGCCCTGCCGAGGGGCTTTTTCGTCGACCATTCCGCCGAAAGCCGCCCGACGGGCGGCTTTTCGTTTTTGCGGCGATGCGCCGGGCATCCGCCGTGTCACGAAACGCCGGGCGCGGAATACACTGGAAAAGGAGAGCGGACACGCGGAAAGGGGCGGACGACATGGCTGTGCTGCGGGTGGAACACGTTTCGCAGGCGTATCAGACGAAGGACGGCGAGGTCACGGCGCTGAAGGACATCGACTTCGCGATGGAGCGGGGCGATTTTTTCAGCATCGTCGGGCCGAGCGGCTGCGGCAAATCCACGCTGCTGTCGATCATCGCGGGGATGCTGCCCGCCACGGGCGGCCGCGTGACGATCGGGGGCGAGCCGGTGACCGGGCCGTCGCCGCACGTGGGGTATATGCTGCAGCGGGACGATCTGCTGGAGTGGCGCACGATCCGGCAGAACGTGCTGCTGGGGCTGGAGATCCGGCACCGGCTGACGCCGGAAACGCGCCGCTTGGCCGACCGCCTGCTGGAAACGTACGGCCTGTCGGCCTTTGCGGACAGCCGCCCGTCGCAGCTGTCCGGCGGGATGCGGCAGCGCGCGGCGCTGATCCGCACTTTGGCGACCGAGCCGGACATCCTGCTGCTGGACGAGGCGTTCTCGGCGCTGGATTATCAAACGCGGCTGGAGGTGACCGAGGATGTGTACCGCATCATCCGCCGGGAAAAGGTGACGGCGCTGATGGTGACGCACGACATCCCCGAGAGCATCAGCATGGGCGACCGCGTACTGATCCTGTCGCCGCGCCCGGCCGTCATCCGGGAGCAGCTGATCATCGATCTGCCCGGCCTCGGCGATGCCCGCACCCCGCTCTCCTGCCGCAGCCAGCCGGGCTTCGGCGCATATTTCGATCATATATGGAAGGAACTGGGGATCAATGAAGCACAAGGTCGACCCTCCGGCGATGTCGCCGGAACGGCTCGCCTATCTGCGGCGGACACGGCGACGTGAACGCGCCGGCTTTGCCGGTGGGGCGTTCTTGCCGCCCTGCTGCTGCTGTGGGAGGGAGCGGCGCGGCTGGGCCTGATCGACAGCTTCATCTTCAGCCAGCCCTCCCGCATCGTCGGCACCGCCTGCGCGATGGCAAAGGACGGCCTGCTCGTACACGTGCGCGTCACGGTGGAGGAAACGCTGTGCGGCTTTTTGCTGGGCGCGGCGACCGGCGTGCTGATCGCGGTGCTGCTGTGGTGGAGCCCGTTCGTTTCCCGCGTGAGCGAGCCGTATCTCGTCGTGCTCAACAGCCTGCCCAAGATCGCGCTGGGGCCGGTGATCATCATCCTGGCGGGCGCCGGCACGCGGGCGATCGTGTTCATGGCGATGGCGATCTCGCTGATCGTGACGGTGCTGGAGATGCTGTCCGGTTTCCGCGACACCGACGAGGGCGCGGTGCGCATGGCGCGCACCTTCGGCGCGACGAAACGGCAGATCTTTTTGAAGATCGTGCTGCCCTACAACGTGCCGACGCTGTTCGATTCGCTGAAGGTGAACATCGGGCTGTCGCTCGTCGGCGTGATCGCCGGCGAATTTCTGGTGTCCCGCGCCGGTCTGGGTTATCTGATCGTATACGGCGGACAGGTGTTCCGCATGGATCTGGTCATGACCAGCGTCATCATCCTTGCTGCCGTGGCGGCGCTGCTGTACGAGGCGCTGGTCCTGCTTGAGCGGCTGTTCGGCCGCCTGTTCGGCTATGTCCCGGGCGGCCGGGCCTGACGGCCCGCCGCCCCTGCCCCGCCGCTGCGGGAGAAAGGAAACGTTATGAAGCATCCCATCCGTAAGGTGCTCTGCCTGTTCTGCGCCGCCGCGCTGGTGCTGCCCGTCCTGCTGACGACCGCCGGATGCGGCAGCAGCCACGGCCGCATCCGTTTGTGCGAGGTCACGCATTCCATCTTCTATGCGCCGCAGTACGCGGCGCTGTCGCTGGGGTTCTTTGCCGACGAAGGGCTGGACGTGGAGCTGACGAACGGGCAGGGCGCGGACGCCGTCATGGCGGCGGTGCTGTCCGGCAGCATCGACATCGGCTTTGCCGGGCCGGAGGCGTCGATCTATGTCTATAACGAGGGCAAGGAGGATCACACGCAGGTGTTCGCGCAGGTGACGAAGTGCGACGGCTCGTTCCTGCTGGCCCGGCAGCCGGACGAGAATTTCGACTGGGCGAAGCTGCGCGGCAAAACGCTGCTGCCCGGCCGCAAGGGCGGCGTACCGTATATGACACTGATGCACGTGCTGCGCAAAAACGGGCTGGAGCCGGAGCACGACGTCACGCTGGACAGCAGTATGCAGTACTCCATGATGACGGCCGCGTTCACCGGCGGCACGGGCGACTATGTGACCGCCTTCGAGCCGACGGCATCCATGCTGCAGCAGCAGGGCAAGGCGTACATCGTCGCCTCGGTCGGCGAGGCCTCGGGCGAGATCCCCTACACCGCATATTTTGCCAAAAAGAGCTATCTGGCAAAGAACGCCGATCTTGTGCAGCGCTTCACGAACGCGCTGTACCGCGGGCAGCAGTGGGTGGCGGAGCATTCGGCCGAGGAGATCGCCGACGCGGTGGCCGGACAGTTCCCGGACACCGAGCGCGGTCTGCTCGTCCGCGCGGTGGAGAGCTACCGTGCCATCGGCGCGTGGAACACCGACCCGCGCATGATGCGCGCGTCCTTCGACCGGCTGCAGGAGGTCATGACCGCCGCCGGCGAGCTGACCTCCCCCG
>JAJXDX010000315.1 GCA_021640185.1 Oscillospiraceae bacterium
GTACATGGGGCTGCCCAAGGCCGACAAGCTGGAACTGGTGATCCAAAAATCCGTGGAATTGGGCGCGGTGCGGATCGTGCCCACGGTCACGGCGCGCAGCATCGCGCGGATCGATCCGCGCGACAGCGAAAAAAAGACCGCACGGTGGCAGAAGATCGCCGCCGAGGCGGCGGGGCAGAGCGGCCGCGGCATCATCCCGACGGTGGAGCCGCCGATCACGCTGCGCGCGGCGCTGCCGCGCCTTGCGCGCGAGAACGTGCTGCTGTGCTACGAGGGCGGCGGCGCGCCGCTGGGCGACCTGGTGAGCCCGGCGGACGAGAGCGTTTCGCTGCTGATCGGACCGGAGGGCGGCTTTGCGCCCGAAGAGGTCGAGGCCGTCGTGGCCGGCGGCGGGCGTTTGGCCACGCTGGGGACGCGCATCCTGCGGTGCGAAACGGCACCGCTGGCCGCGCTGGCGATCCTGCAGGAGGCCGCGCGAAAAAAATAAAAAACAGAGCGAACGAGCGGGCGGCCGATGGCCGCCCGCTCGTTTTTCCTTTTTATATCGCGACATAGGCGTAATACGCGCCGCCGATCGGGGAAACGTGCAGCAGGCGGCCGTTCGTGCGCACCTCGGGCGAGGAGAACGGCCCGAACCGCACGTGGCGCGGCCGGATCTGCCCGACATAAGACAGGCAAAAGCCGCCGGTGCCGTCCGCGGCAAAAACGTCCCCCTCCGTGCCGCGGGCATAGCGATAGCCGATCCGGCAGGTGCTCCCCCGCACGGTGACCGGCAGATCGCGCACCTCGATCGCGGTCATGCCGTCCGGCAGGCGCGGGATCAGGCAAAGATCCGCGCCGGAAAGGTCGTCCGCGCCCGCCATCAGGCGGGCGAGCTTCACGATCTCCGCCTGCTGCACAGCGTTGCCGAGATCGCCGCTGCGGAACCAAAACGCACCGGAGCCGTGGCGCACCACGCCCTCCGGCACAAGGTACGGCAGATCGGTGTGGTGGTAGCACAGCGCGGTCGCGGCCTCGATGCACGCGCTATAGTCCCGCGGCCGGTCGAGCATCAGCATGGCCGTGGTCAGATAACCCTGCCCGTAGCCCATCTGCCGGCCGGAGAACGGCGAATAGTAGCTTTCCGTCTGCGCGGCCATCGTGCGGCTCATCTCGTCGAACAAAGCGGGATCTGCCCGCGCGGCGTCGAGCGTGCCGACATCCGCTGCGATCAGCAGCGCGCAGAAGCGCTTATACTCGTATGTCCAGCAGTCGTCCGTCGTGTCCGTCCACACCGCGCCGTGGCGCGGAGAGCGCAGCAAAAACAGCGCCCGCACGCCGCGCGACAGCGTGCCGGCCAGCGCGCGCAGCCGCCCGGCATACGCCGGATCGTCCAGCACGTCGAACAGGCGGGCGTACATCCGCAGCGCGGTCAGCGCCATGACGTTAGAGAACAGGTCGAACCCGCCCGCGCGCTGCGTGCTCGCCTCCGAATGGGAATACAGGATCCGATCGAAACCGGATAACTCCGGATGCTCCGCCTGCCACAAAAAATAGTCCGCTGCCGCGCGCAGGTGCCGCCGGTTTTTCTCCAGCCACGCCTTGTCCGTGCCGCCCTTGCGGTACAGGGTGTACACCGCCAGCATCAGCGCGGCGTGGCCGTCGTTCTCGTTGCCCTCGTTATACAGATCCTCGCTGTTCTGCGCGGTGACGTTGGCCATCCGCTTCCAGTGGGGGACGGGAAAGCGCAGCGACGGCAGATACAGCATCCCGTGCAGATGCTCGACCGCCATGCGCACGCGGTCGGTGTAGCCCAAGCAGCACAGCTCGGTCAGCAGCCGCCCCACATCGCGCGACCAGACCTGCGCCGCATACGTTTCGCTGCGGGCGAACGTGCCGCAGCCGGTGTAATGGCCGAAGTCCGCGCCGCCGGACGAGGTGTGCGGCATCCCGTCGTCCGTGACCTTGCCGTGCGCCATGTCCATGGCGTTGATGCGGTAGACGTTCGTGAACGGGTGCAGCCCGTCGGCCCGGTAAAAGCGGATATCCGGCGCATCGAAGCCCGGCACGTCCGCCAAAGGGGCGCAGCGCGGCACCTCGTCCGCGTACTGGTACACGCGGCGGCGCAGCGCCTCGATCGGCGCATACCAGTCCTTGCGCAAAAAGCGGGCGCGGTCCGCGGCGGGCAGCCCGGTTCGGTCGTCTTGCCCGGCGGGGATGCCCGTGATGCCGGACAGGACGAACCCGGCGCGCTTGCTGTCCTCCTTTTCCCAGCAGATCCGCACGACCGGTTTATCGGCGGGGCGGTAGGCGAACACCCAACGCGTCGCTTTTTCGGCGGCCGGGTCGTCGTTTTTCGTCATCCACAGCGCGTCCGTCAGCAGCGCCCGCGCCGCCGGATCGGACAAAAACGGCTCCGCATACGGCGCACCGAAGCTCATCGACGCGTCCTCGTGCGGAAGGGGACGGAACAGCTGCTCGTACGGCATGGCGTTGACCCCGAAGATCACGGAGATCAGCTCCTCCGTCCGGTCGGCGAACACCAGACGGATCCTGCCCACGCGGTCGCCGAAAAACAGGCGCGGCGAGGCATCGTACAGCGTTTCCGCCTGCCCCCACCACTCGCAGCAGCATGGATCTTGCGTCGACATCCCCAGAAAAAACAGCGTGCGGAAACGGCCGGCGAACATGGCGTCCCCGTCCGGCAGGGCGCGCACGGTCCCACCGCGCCGCTCCACGGTGAAGGGAACGCCGCAGGCGGTCACGCGCTCGCGCGCCGCCGGACTTTGGTATAAAACGAAGGGCAAGGTATCCATCGGCAGATCGGCCTCCTTTTTTCTTCATTATAGCCTGCGGGCGCACAA
>JAJXDX010000013.1:0-3105 GCA_021640185.1 Oscillospiraceae bacterium
CGGTGCGGGCGCGTCGATGCGCGCGCGAGCAGGACGGTGCGCATATAGATCTGCGCGTACTCCTTCCGGGGATCCGCCATGCGCGCAGCAAAGCTGCGCGCATGGCGGATCCCCGGAAGGAGTACGAGCAGATCTATATGCGCACCGTCCTGCTCGCGCGCGCATCGACGCGCCCGCACCGCACGTCGCAGGCGGACGGGGTCGGCGAATAAAAACGGGAACGGGGAGCGTGCGGCGGATGAAAAGAGGACTGCTGGCGATCGTGACGGCATTTTTGCTGCTTGCCGGGTGCGGCAGGCAGGAGATGCCGCAGTCGTCCGCCGTCGAGCGGGAGGAGCAGGTCGGACAGTACCGGCTGCTGACCGTCCGCACGGACGGGGACGGCAGCGCGCTTTTGCTGTACGATACGGAAAGCGGAACGCTCGTGGATACGTTCACGGGCGCGTCGGCCGCGTGGTATGACGGCGGGCCGCTGACGCAGCTCACGCTTTTACCCGACATCATGGGATACCGCGGCTGCCGCACGGAGCGGCAGAGCGCGCCGCATCATTACCTCAGCCGCTATTATGCGTGGACGCCGGACGGCGCGGTGCCGATCGGCGAAAGCTGGTATTTCCGCGATGACGGCACGGACGCGGCGATCGACGATCATGTGACGGATATCGACGGCGACGGCGTGACGGAACTGGTGTGCAACACCGTGACCGGCGGTGACGGCCACGAGGAGGCGATCGTCTACCGCCGCACGGCGCAGGGCATCGAACGCGGGATCGTCGACCGGGAAAAGGCGGATATGCCGGGTTTTACGGACGGCGGCGGCGCGAACGCGTCGCAGACGCGTTTCGACGCGCACACTGGCCGCTTCACGGTGCGGTATGACACGGCCGGCGGACAAAGACAGGGCGAGGTCGGCGCAGAAACGCTGACGTTCGCCCCGGCAGCATTCGACGGCAAAGGATGAATGATCGACGGAAGGGCCGCCCGTTATCGGGCGGCCCTTCGTTTATGCGCATAAGTATACTTTATATCGGGGAAAAGGCAAAAAAAACAAGCGGATCACCCCTTTTCGATCGGCATAAACTATGTTAAAATAGGATCATAGAGAAAAAGGTGCGCCGCGCGGCGCAGATCGGAGGATGCCCCGCATGAAACAAGCCTATACCGTCCCGCTGTCCAAGATCATCGGCGAGCTGTCGCTCACGCCGGTGTGGCTGCCGGGCGACCCGGCCGAGCGCCTCGTCGCCTCGTGCGACGTCAACCGCCCCGGCTTGGCGCTGAGCGGCTATTTCGATTATTTCGACAGCGACCGCATCCAGATCGTGGGGAAGAACGAGTACGGTTTCCTCGAGGGCCTGCCGCTCGACCTGCGCAAAACGCACATCGACGAACTGGTGGCTACGCAGCCGCCCGCGATCATCGTCACGCGCGATCTGGAGATCTTTGCGGAACTGCGCGAGGCGTGCGAGCGCTACGGCGTGCCGCTGCTGCACAGCCGCGAGGCGACCTCGTCGCTGATGGCGGCACTGATCGCCTACCTCAACGTGGAACTGGCGCCGCGGATCACGCGGCACGGCGTGCTCGTCGAGGTGCACGGCGAAGGCGTGCTGATCTTGGGCGACAGCGGCATAGGCAAAAGCGAAACGGCGGTGGAGCTGCTCAAGCGCGGGCATCGCCTGATCGCGGACGACGCGGTGGAGATCCGCCGCGTGTCCGCCAAAACGCTCGTCGGCTCCGCACCGGAGAACATCCGCCACTTCATCGAGCTGCGCGGCATCGGGATCGTCAACGTGCGCCGGATCTTCGGTATCGGCGCGATCAAGACGACCGAAAAGATCGACATGGTCGTGCAGCTGGAGCCGTGGGACGTCAGCAAGGCGTACGACCGCATGGGAACCGAGACCCAAACGATCGAGATCTTGGGCATCGACGTGCCCACGATCACGATCCCGGTCAAGCCGGGGCGTAACTTGGCCGTCATTTTGGAGGTCGCGGCGATGTCGAACCGCCAAAAGAAGATGGGCTACAACGCCGCGCAGGAGCTGATGCACAAGCTGGGCATGACCGAGGAAACGGGCCTGCCGGGCGGGACGTCGGCGGATGCGTGGGAGCAATACTGAACACGGGGGAGCGTCGCCTATCGGGCGGGGAAACGGGAGGAAGAAAAATGGCACGGATCGGGATCGACCTCGGCGGAACGAATATCGTTGCGGGGGTCGTGGATGACGGATATCACATTTTGGCAAAGGCGAAGCGCAAGACCGCTGTACCGCGTCCGGCGGAGCAGATCGTGGACGATATGGCGGCGTGTGCGCGCGAAGCGGTCGAAACGGCGGGGCTGACCATGGATCGGATCGAGGCGGTCGGCGTCGGCTCGCCCGGCGTGTGCAACGGGCAGACCGGCGTGGTGGAGCGGGCCGACAACCTCGGCTTTTCGCACGTGCCGCTGCGCGAGATGCTCGGCGCGCGGCTGCGCAAGCCGATCGGGCTGGAGAACGACGCCAACGCCGCGGCCTACGCCGAATATCTGGCCGGTGCGGCGCAGGGCAAAAAAAGCTGCGTGTGCATCACGCTCGGCACGGGCGTCGGCGGCGGCGTCGTGACCGACGGCGTGATCCTGACCGGTTTCAATTACGGCGGCGCGGAGCTGGGGCACACCGTGATCGTGATGGACGGCGAGCCGTGCAGCTGCGGCCGCCGCGGCTGCTTGGAGGCATACGCCTCTGCCACCGCGCTGATCCGGCAGACCCGCCGCGCCATGCAGGCAGATCCGGACAGCGCGATGTGGAGCCTTGCGGGCAGTCTGGACGAAGTCAGCGGCCGCACGGCCTATGACGGGATGCGCGCGGGCGACGCGACGGCGGCCGCCGTCGTCGATCGCTATCAGCGCTATATCGCCTGCGGGCTGACGAATATGATCAACATCTTCCAGCCGGAGGTACTGTGCATCGGCGGCGGCATCTGCAACGAGGGCGATACCCTGCTCGAGCCGCTGCGGGCGCTGGTGCGGGCGGAGCAGTTCGGGCAGGACGGCCCGCAGACGCTGATCTGCCGCGCGAAGCTCGGCAACGACGCCGGGATCATCGGCGCGGCCTATCTGGACGGGCA
>JAJXDX010000013.1:3115-15482 GCA_021640185.1 Oscillospiraceae bacterium
ACCGAATGGAGCAGCACAGTGCGGCGCTTTGCGCCGTGGCGGAGCGGGCGCGCGCGGCGGGCTGCGCCGTGGCTTTTGACGAGCCGATGGCGCGGCACACCACCATGCGCGTCGGCGGCGCGGCGGATCTGTTCGTCACCGCGCCGGACGCGGCCGGCGCGTGCGCGGTGCTGTCCGCGGGCAAAGCGGCGGGCGTGCCGGTGACCTTGGTGGGCAACGGCTCCGACCTGATCGTGGGCGACCGCGGCATCCGCGGCGCGGTGCTGCGCTTGGCGGCGCAGCCGCCGGTGCTGCTGCCGGACGGCGTGCACGTGCGGTGCGATGCGGGGACCACGCTGTCGGCGCTGTGCGTGTTCGCGCGCGACCGGGGGCTCGCCGGGCTGGAGTTCGCCTACGGCATCCCCGGCACATTGGGCGGCGCGCTGTTCATGAACGCGGGCGCCTACGGCGGCGAGATCGCCGACGTCACCGAAACGGTGCAGGCCGTGACCTTCGGCGGCGCGGCGCTGACCGTACCGGCGGCGGATATGGCCTTCGGCTACCGCCATTCGGCGGCACAGGGGCGCACGGGGGACGAGCGGCTGCTGTTCACCGCCGCCACACTGCGTCTGATGCCGGACGATCCGGCCGCCATCGCGGCGCGGATGGACGACTATATGCAGCGGCGGCGCGACAAGCAGCCGCTGGAATACCCCAGCGCGGGCAGCTTTTTCCGGCGTCCGGCGGGACATTTCGCCGGTGCGCTGATCGAGCAGGCGGGCCTCAAGGGCTGCCGGATCGGCGGCGCGGCCGTCAGCGAGAAGCACGCGGGCTTCGTGGTCAACCTCGGCGGCGCGACGGCCGCCGACATCACGGCGCTCAGCGCCCACGTGCGGGAGCGTGTGCTGGCGCACAGCGGCGTGGAGCTGACGCCGGAGGTGCGCTTCATCGGCGAGTTTTAACGAAAGGACGGAGAACGGGACGTGCAGCTGATCATCGTGACCGGGATGTCCGGTGCAGGCAAATCGCAGGCGGTGCGCGCGCTGGAGGATATCGGGTTCTATTGCGTGGACAATATGCCGCCAAAGCTTCTGCAGACCTTTGCGGAGCTTTGCCGCCAAAGCGCGGAGCCGATCCGCCGCGTCGCCTTGGTGATGGACGTGCGCAGCGGCGCGATGTTCGCCGATCTGCGCCAGAGCCTTGCGGCGCTGGCACAGGCGGGGCAACCGTACCGCATCCTGTTCCTCGACTGTGCGGACGAAACGCTGTGCCACCGGTATAAAGAAACACGCCGCCGCCACCCGCTGGCCGGGGAGGGCGACCGCGTCGAGGACGCGCTCCGGCGCGAGCGCGCGCTGCTCGCGCCGCCGGCGGAGCATGCGCAGCTGCGCGTGGACACCACGCTGCTGAGCACGGCGCAGCTCAAAAAGCAGATCGTCGAGTTCTTCTCCGACGAACCGGCCGATACCATGACCGTGCGGTGCGTGTCCTTCGGCTTCAAATACGGCACGCCGAGCGAGGCGGATATGCTCTTCGACGTGCGCTGCTTCCCGAACCCGTTCTACGTCCCGCAGCTGAAAACGAAAACGGGGCTGGATGAGGACGTGCGCCGCTACGTGCTGCAAAGCGACGATACGCTGCACTTTTTGGCCAACCTGTACGCGCTGCTCGACCAGCTGCTGCCGCTGTATATCAACGAGGGCAAAAGCCAGCTGGTGATCGCGATCGGCTGCACGGGGGGCAAGCACCGCTCCGTCACGATCGCCGAGGAATTGTCCCGTTATCTGCGGGACGGCGGCTATCGCGGTTTGACCGACCACCGCGACATCGATAAGACCTGAGGTGCGCCATGTCATTCTCTTCCGAGGTAAAAAAAGAGCTGGCAGACGATCTGCCGGACAAGATCTGCTGCCGTGCGGCGGAATGCTACGGGATGCTGGAGTTCGGCCACGCCTTCGGCGCGGACGAGATCTCGCTGCAGACGGAGCAGCCCGCCGTGGCGGAACGCTACGCGTATCTGACTGCCCGCATCTGTCAGGTGCCGCCGCCTGCCGCCGAGGAAGTTCGGCGGCGGGCGCTTTTGTACACGCGCGCCTTTCCGGATGCCGCTGTGCGGGCAAAGATCCTGGCCCGGTTCGGCCACGGTCCGCGGGAGGTGTCGCTGCGGCTCAACCGCGCGAACATCGAATGTGAGGGCTGCATCCGCGCATTGCTGCGCGGCGCGTTCCTCACCTGCGGCGCGGTGACGGATCCGTCGCGCGACTATCATCTGGAGTTCGCCGTCCCGCACTATAATCTGTCGCGCGACCTGCAGGCGCTGCTGGGCGAGGCGGGGTTCCCGGTGCGCTCGGTCGGCCGCGGCGGCGCGTACATCTTATATGTGAAAGAGAGCGAGCGGATCGAGGATCTGCTGACCTACCTCGGCGCGCCGCGCGCCTCGCTGGAGCTGATGAACGTCAAGATGATCAAAAGCATCCGCAACGAAACGAACCGCCGCTTCAATTGCGAGAACGCGAACATCGACAAGACCGTGGCCGCCGCCGGGGTGCAGACCGACGCGCTGCGCCGGATCGAGCGGCACGGCGGCCTGTCGCAGCTGCCGCCGCAGCTGCAGCAGCTGGCCGCCCTGCGCCTGCAGAACCCGGACATGACCCTGCGGGAGCTGGGCGAGGCGCTCGATCCCCCGCTGACGCGCAGCGGGGTCAATCACCGGCTGCAGCGGCTGCTGAAGATCGCCGAGGAACTGCCGGACGACTGAACACGGGGAAGGAGGAGCCGCCATGACCGATCTCGTGCATCTGCACGTCCACAGCGAATACAGCCTGCTCGACGGGGCGTGCCGGCTGCCCGCCCTCGTCGCCCGCGCGAAGGCGCTGGGGCAGACGGCGCTGGCGATCACGGATCACGGCGTGCTGTACGGCGCGATCGATTTTTACCGCGAATGTGAAAAACAGGGCATCCGTCCGATCATCGGGTGCGAGGTGTACGTCGCGCCGCGCGGGCGCGGCGATAAGGTGCACGGCACGGACGACGGCTATACCCACCTCGTGCTGCTGTGCGAGAACGAAACGGGCTACCGTAACCTGCTGCAGCTGGTCAGCCGCGCATGGACGGAAGGGTTCTACAGCCGCCCGCGCGTCGACCGGGAGCTGCTCGCCCGCTATCACGACGGGCTGATCGCGCTGTCCGCCTGCTTGGCGGGCGAGATCCCGCGTCGCCTGCTGCGGCAGGACGAGGCCGGCGCGGAGGAGACCGCACGCTGGTATGCCGACACCTTCGGGCCGGAGCATTTTTATCTGGAGCTGCAGGATCACGGCATCGAGGAGCAAAAGGCCGTCAACGCCGGTCTGGTGCGCCTGGCGCAAAAAACGGGGCTGCCGCTGGTGTGCACCAACGACGTGCACTATCTGGAAAAGGATGACGCGCAGATGCAGCGGGTGCTGTGCTGCATCCAGACCGGCACCACGCTCGACGAGCCGAGCGCGCTCGCCTTCCCGACCGAGGAGTTCTGGCTCAAGTCCGGCGACGAGATGGCGGCGCTGTTCCCGGCGCTGCCGCAGGCGGTGGAGAACACCGTCAAGATCGCGGAGCGCTGCCGCCTGACGATCCCGTTCGGCACGCTGCAGCTGCCGCGGTTCGATGCGCCGGGCGGCGACAGCGATGCGTATATGGCGCAGCTGTGCCGCGACGGGCTGCGCCGCCTGTACGGCGACGCGCCGGCTCCGGCCGTGACTGCGCGGCTGGAGCATGAGCTGGCCGTCGTGCGGCAGATGGGCTATGCCGATTACTTTTTGATCGTGGCGGAATACGTGGGCTACGCCAAGCAGAACGGCATCCCCGTCGGACCGGGGCGCGGCTCCGGCGCGGGCAGCCTGTGTGCGTACTGCATGGGCATCACGGCGGTCGACCCGATCAAATACGATCTGCTGTTCGAACGCTTCCTCAACCCGGAGCGGGTAAGTATGCCGGACTTCGACGTGGATTTCTGCACCGAGGGGCGGCAACGCGTCATCGATCACGTCATCGCGCGCTACGGCGCGGATCACGTGGCGCAGATCGTCACGTTCGGCACGATGGCGGCGCGCGCGGCGGTGCGCGACGTGGCGCGGGCGATGGGCATCCCCTACGGTGCGGCGGACCGCGTGGCCAAAATGATCCCGCAGGCGCCGGAAATGACGCTCGACCGCGCGCTGTCCGGCGTGCCGAAATTGGCGGAGCTGGTGCGCACGGATCCGCAGGCCGCCCGCCTGATCGCGATGGCGAAAAAGGTCGAAGGGATGCCGCGCAACGCCTCCACCCACGCCGCCGGCGTCGTGATCGCGCCGCGCCCGGTCAGCGAGCTCGTGCCCCTGTGTATGAACCATGACGCCGTCGCCACCCAGTACCCGATGCACGATCTCGAGCTGCTCGGCGTGCTGAAAATGGACTTCCTCGGCCTGCGCAACCTCACCGTCATCGCCGAGGCCGAGCGGCACATCCGCGAGAGCGAACCGGATTTTTCCGTCGACCGGATCGCCGAGGACGATCCCGCCGTGTTCCGTATGCTGTCCGCCGGGCAGAGCGACGGCGTGTTCCAGCTGGAATCCGGCGGCATCAAGCGCGTGCTGATGCAGCTGTCCCCCAAACGGATGGAGGATCTGATCGCCGTGATCTCGCTCTATCGGCCGGGGCCGATGGACGCGATCCCGCGCTATATCCAAAACAGCCGCCATCCGGAGCGGGTGAGCTACGCCCACCCGCTGCTGGAGCCGATCCTGTCGGTCACCTACGGCTGCATCGTGTATCAGGAGCAGGTCATGCAGGTGCTGCAGGCGCTGGCGGGCTATTCGCTCGGGCGCGCCGACGTCGTGCGCCGCGCCATGGCCAAAAAGAAGCACGACGTGATGGAGCAGGAGCGTGCGGTGTTCATCCACGGCCTGACCGACGAGGCGGGCGATGTCGTCGTCGACGGCTGCGTGCGCCGCGGCGTGCCGGAGCAGACCGCGAACGCCGTGTTCGACGAGATGGCGTCCTTCGCCTCGTATGCGTTCAACAAATCCCACGCGGCGGCCTATGCGCTGGTGTGCTACCGCACCGCGTACCTCAAATGCCACTATCCGCGCGAATATATGGCCGCGCTGCTGACCAGCGTGGTCGGCAGCAGCCGTCTGGTCACCTATATCCGCGAATGTGAGCGCATGGGTCTGCGCGTGCTGCCGCCCTCGGTGGGTGAGAGCGGTGCGGGCTTCTGCGCGGCGGGCGACCACCTGCGCTTCGGCCTGCTGGCCGTGCGCAACATCGGGCGCGGTTTTATCGACGCCCTCGTGCGGGAGCGGGAGAGCGGCGGGCCGTTCACCGGGTTCTATTCGTTCTGCAAGCGCATGATGGGGCAGCAGAACGCCGCCGGACAGCGGGAGTTCAACCGCCCCGGCCTCGACAGCCTGATCCGCTGCGGCGCGCTGGACGAATTGGGGCTCAACCGCCGGCAGATGCTGATGATCGCCGGGTCGGTCATGGACCGGCTGGAGGGCGAGAGCCGCAGCGTCGCCGAAGGGCAGGTCGGCTTCTTCGACGAGCACGAGGCATCCGGCGAGATGCCGTTCCCCGTCCCGGACATCGCGGAGTTCCCGTATGCAGAGCTGCTCGCCATGGAGAAAGAGGTCGCCGGGATGTACCTGACCGGGCATCCGCTGTCGCCGTATGCCGCGCATTACAAGGCCATGCGCGCCGATCGGCTGGACCGGATCCTCACCGCGTTGGAGGAAGGCGGCAGCGGCAGCTATGCCGACGGCTCGACCGTCCGGCTGATCTGTCTGGTCGGTGCGGTGCGCGAGCAGGTCACCAAGACGAACACGCGCATGGCGATCGTGCAGCTGGAAGATCTGTACGGCGCGATCGAGGGCGTGGCCTTCGCCCGGCTGCTCGCGCAGCAGGACGGGCTGCTGCAGCCCGGCCGCGTGCTGCTGGTGCAGGGGCGGATCGACGTACGGGACGATAAGCCGCCGCAGCTGCTGCTCGAGCGGGTATCTCCCGTCCCGGAGCATCCGCCCGCGCCCGCCGCGTCCCAAAGCCCGGCCGCGCCGAATGCGCCGGCCGCCGCTCCCACCAAGCCGCACACGCTGTTTTTGCGCCTGCCGGCGGACACGGGCGAGGTCTATCGCCATGCCGAGCGGCTGCTGCGCGTGTTCGAAGGCCCCTGCCCGGTCGTGATCCGCTTTGCCGACAGCGGGCGGCTCGTCCGCGCGCCGCAGGTGCTGTGGGTCGACCCGCAGAGCATTTTGCTTGCCGAGTTGCGCCGTCTGCTCGGCGAGGAGAACGTCGTGCTGCGCTGACCGATAAAGGAAGGAAGAAAAACGATGCTGACGTTTCGTCCCGGCACCGCCGCCGACATCCCGGCGGTGTGCCGCATCTATGATAAGATCTTGGCCCGCGAGGAGCGCGGGCCGGAAACGACCGGCTGGCGCCGAGGGATCTATCCCACGCGCGCAACGGCCGAGGCGATGCTCGCGGCGGGCGAACTGACCGTGTTGGAGAAGGACGGCGCGGTCGTCGCCGCCGCCCGTATCAACGGTGAGCAGGTCGACTGCTATGCCAAGGCCGCGTGGGAACACGCGGACGCGCCCGCCGACCGCGTGCTGGTGATCCACACCCTCGTCGTCGACCCGGACGAGAAGGGGCAGGGGCTGGGCAGCAAGTTCATGGCCTATTACGAGGAATGTGCCCGTCAGCTCGGCCGCCCGTACCTGCGGATCGACACCAACGTGAAGAACCTGCCCGCCCGGCGGCTGTATGCCCATCTCGGCTATCGCGAGGCGGGCGTCGTCCCCTGCACGTTCAACGGCCTGTCCCATATCGAACTGGTCTGTCTGGAAAAAACGCTGACGGATCTGCCGTAAGCAGATAAATATGCGGAATATGCTGCATGATCATGCAGTCTTATACAGTCTGTGCGGAGCCGATCGGTCAGATCGGCTCCGCTTTTTCTGCCGGTATACGCGTCTATATCGGCTGGATCCGTCTGTCCGTACAGAGGGTGATGTTACCGATCGAGCGATCTGCCCAGATCCGTCGGCGAAAACTTATGCGTGTTCGTCGGAAAAATATGCAGAAAAGTGTTGACAATATGCAATTCTGGGTGTATACTTCTGTCATGCTCTTGAGAAACACCGAATGTGCCGTCCGCACCGCAAGCGGCGGGGCGGCATGAACGAAAAGAAAGAAATGAGGAGAAGATCATGAAAAAGACCATTGCCCTGTTGACCGCCGTCGTCCTTCTGGCGGTCGCCTGCTGCTCCTGCGGCGGCAGCACCAAAAAGACCGCCGAGGTCGTCGACATCCAGCTGACCAGCGAGGAATACGCCTTCGCTGTCGACCCGAACGATGCCGAGCTGCTGACGAAGGTCAACGCCTTCCTGAAGGAGATCAAAGACAACGGCAAGTTCGACGAAGTGTGCGAGCACTACTTCGGCAACGGCACGCCGGTGGAGATCGAGTCCGCCGCGGAGGACAGCAGCAAGGATCAGCTGATCGTGGTGACCGAGCCGGGCTTTGAGCCGTTCGAGTATACCAGCGGCAACAAGTACGTCGGCATCGACATGGAGATGGCGAAGCTGCTGGCCGACTATCTGGGCAAAGAGTTGGTCATCAAGCCGATCGAGTTCGATTCGATCTTCCAGACCCTGAGCACCGGCGGCGCGGACATCGGCATGGCGGGCATCACCGTCAATGCGGAGCGTGCGAAGATGGTCAAGTTCAGCGATACGTACTACAACGCCGCGCAGAAGGTCATCATCCCCAGCGACAACAAGGATTTTGCCGACTGCAAGACCAAAGAGGACGTCGAAAAGGTGCTCAACGGCTATGACAAGTCCGTCAAGATCGGCGTGCAGTCCGGCACCACCGGCCACAGCTATGTCGAGGGCGATGAGGGCTTCGGCTTCGCCGGCCTGAAGGCGACGGCCGTCGGCTTCACCAACGGCTCGCTGGCGGTGTCCGCCATGCTCAACGGCGACGTGGATCTCGTGATCATCGACGAGGCGCCCGCCGCGGCGATCACCAAGGCGATCAACGCCATGCAGTAAGCCGAAAAACGGGCAAAACGCGGCGACAGGACCGGTCTATCCGGCCCTGCCGCTGCTGTCGTTTGATCCGGGCGTGAGCCCGGATGAGGAAAGGGAGGGCGACGATGGGGAATTTCGCTCTGAAATGGGAAAAATTCATGCACGCCATGTTCGACAACGGCGGGTATGAAACGGTGCTGCTCGGCCTGCGCAATACGGTGCTGGTGGCGGTGGTCGGTCTGGTGATCGGCATCGTGATCGGTACGGTGCTGGCGGCGGTCGAGGTCATGCCGAAATACAAGCGCCTGCCCCGTGTGTTGGACAAGATCTGCCGCCTGTACGTGGCGTTCTTCCGCGGCACGCCGCTGGTGGTGCAGCTGCTGGTCGGCTATTTCGTGCTGCGGCCGCTGCTGGGGCTGCCGATCTCGGCGCTGGCCTCGTGCATGATCATCTACGGCATGAACAGCGGTGCTTACGTGTCGGAGATCATGCGCAGCGGCATCCAGTCGGTCGATCCCGGCCAGATGGAGGCCGGCCGCGCCGTCGGTCTGGGCTACTGGACGGTCATGGCGCACGTCGTGATCCCGCAGGCGATCAAGAACATCCTGCCCACCCTCGGCAACGAGTTCATCGCCCTGATCAAGGACACCTCGATCGTCAGCTTCGTCGGTACCAGCGACCTGTATGTCGCGTTCAAGTTCATCGGTACGAACAATTACGAGTTCATGGTCCCGTATCTGGTCATGGCCGTGATCTACATCGTTCTCGTCGCTCTGATCTCGCTGGGGATCAAGCTGATGGAAAGGAGCCTGAAAAAAAGTGATCGACGTAAATAACTTAACGAAAAAATACGGCGACCTCACGGTGCTCGACAACATCACGGACTCCATCGAGGAAGGCGAACGGATCGCGATCATCGGGCCGTCCGGCAGCGGCAAAAGCACGTTCTTGCGCTGTCTCAACTGCATGGAGGATCCCACCTCCGGCCAGATCATCTTCGAAGGCGAGGATCTGGCGGACATGAAGGTGGACATCGATCATCACCGCCGTCACATGGGCATGGTGTTCCAGCAGTTCAACCTCTTCAACAACAAGACCGTCCTGCAGAACATCACTCTCGCGCCGTATCTCACGCGCCGCCGCACCGTCAAGGGGCGCGCCGCCCGCGCCGCCCTCAAGGCACAGATCGAGCAGCGCGCACACGAGCTGCTGCAGCGCATCGGTCTGGATGATTGGGCGGACAAATATCCGTCCACCCTCTCCGGCGGGCAAAAGCAGCGCGTCGCGATCGTCCGCGCGCTGGCCATGGATCCCAAGGTGATCCTGTTCGACGAGCCGACCTCTGCCCTCGACCCGGAAATGGTCGGCGAGGTGCTCGATCTGATTCGCGCCCTCGCCGACGAGGGTCTGACCATGGTCATCGTCACACACGAGATGGGCTTCGCCCGCGAGGTCGCGTCCCGCGTCCTCTTCATGGCGGACGGCAAGATCATGGAGCAGGGCACGCCGGAGCAGGTGTTCGACCATCCGCAATGTCCCCGTCTGCGCGATTTCCTCAGCAAAGTCATTTAAGTCGATCGGGGGCGCTGCGGGGCGTTAGTACGCCGGACGCGCCTTGGCGGGTACAGAGCGTCAGGGCAGCCCGCCGCGGGCAATGCCCGCAGAAAAGTCGATCGGGGGCGCTGCAGCGCGTTAGGGCGCCGGACGCGCCTTGGCAGGTACAGAGCGTCAGGGCAGCCCGCCGCGGGCAATGCCCGCAGAAAAGTCGATCGGGGGCGGCGCAGCGCGTCAGTGCGCCGGACGCGCCTTAGCGGGTACAGAGCGTTAGGGCAGCCCGCCTTGGGCGATGTGATATTTCCGCCCGCGCAATGCAAAGCAGCGAAAAAATGCCGCCATCGGACGAAAGTCCGATGGCGGCATCCTGCCTATGCGTTATTTTTCTTTCTTCTCGTCGCCGTACAGGTTCATGCGGAACAGGCGGCTCTCCTCGTCCTTGTCGGCGCACACGACCGTCGCGTCGGCGATCGTCCCTTTGGCGATCGCGCCGGACAGCACCAGCAGCTGCGTCAGGCGGCTCTTGAGGTTGAGCACGTCGCCTTCCTGCGTTTTCAGGAACACGTCGCCCTTCGTTTCGGCAACGAACTCCATCAGGCGGTTGAAATCGAAATCGTGGATCTGGACACCTTCCATGGGTTTACCCTCCCTAAATTTGATCGTCGGCGCATCGTCGCACCGGGCTTACACGGCTATTATACCAGAGATCTGCGCCGAACACAACCGTTTTTTGCCGGATCCGGCGATGTGACGGAGAATTTTTGCCCGCATCTTGCGAAATGCCGCCGATCGTGGTATGCTGTTGCCGAACGGGAACAGATCCGCGCACCGCGCGAAAAAGGAGAACGACCATGCGCATCGTCATCAAAGTCGGAACATCCACGCTGGCTCACCCCACGGGGCTGCTCAACATCCGCCGTGTCAGCCGGCTGTGCGAGGTCATGAGCGACCTGAAGAACGCCGGGCACGAGCTGGTGCTCGTGTCCTCCGGCGCCATCGGTATGGGGGCCGGCAAGCTGTCGCTGGGCGGCCGCCCGGCGGATATGCCCACTAAGCAGGCCGCGGCCGCTGTCGGCCAGTGTGAATTGATGTACACCTACGATAAGCTGTTCACAGAGCACAACCACACCGTGGCACAGGTGCTGCTGACGGCGGACGACGTGCAGCACCCGCAGCGGGAGCGCAACGTCCACAACACCCTCACGCGCCTGCTGGAATTGGGCGCGCTGCCGATCGTCAACGAAAACGACACCGTCGCGACCGAAGAGATCGCGATCGGCGATAACGATACGCTGGGCGCGATCGTGGCCGTGGCGGTGCAGGCGGATCTGCTGATCCTGCTGTCGGACATCGACGGCCTGTACACTGCCGATCCCCACAAGGATCCGCACGCGCGCCTGCTGCCGGTAGTGGAGGGCATCACGCCGCAGATCCGCGCCATGACCGGCGGCGCGGTCAGCGCGCTCGGCACGCGCGGGATGCAGACGAAGCTTCGCGCGGCCGAGATCAGCACCGCAGCGGGCATCCCCATGGTGATCGCCAACGGGAAGGATCCGGACGCGCTGTACGCCATCGTAGAGGGCAAGGCGGTCGGCACACGTTTTTTGCCCGCAAAGGAGGAGAGCCTATGATCCCGACGAAAGAGCTTCTGCTGCGCGCGAAGCGGGCCGCCGCGCGCCTCGGCACGCAGACGGCGGCGCAGCGCGCCGCCGCGCTGCCTGCGATGGCGGACGCGCTGCTCGCGGCGAAGGATACGATCCTGAATGAGAACGCAAAGGATCTGGCTGCGGCCGAGGGCGTGATCTCCGCCGTCATGCTCGACCGGCTGCGGCTGGACGAGGGGCGCATCCGCGCCATGGCGGAGGGTATCCGTCAGGTCGCGGCGCTGCCGGACCCGGTGGGCGAGATCATCGAGGAGCATCGCCGCGATAACGGCCTGCTGATCCGCAAGGTGCGCGTGCCGCTGGGCGTCGTGGCGATCATTTACGAAAGCCGGCCGAACGTGACGGCCGATGCGGCGGCATTGGCGATCAAGTCCGGCAACGTCTGCGTGCTGCGCGGCGGCAAAGAGGCCGCGCACAGCACGGCGGCCATCGCCGCGGCCCTGCGCGGCGCGCTGCAGGGCGCGGGGCTGGATCCCGACCTGATCGTGCCGGTGGAGGACACCTCGCGCGACAGCGCGCACGAGCTGATGCGCGCCGAGGGGCTGGTGGATCTGCTGATCCCGCGCGGCGGCGCGGGGCTGATCCGCGCCTGCGTGGAGCAGGCGACCGTTCCGTGCATCCAGACCGGCACCGGCATCTGCCACATCTACGTCGACCGTGCGGCGGACGAGGACATGGCGCTTGCGGTGATCGACAACGCCAAGACCAGCCGCCCCTCGGTGTGCAACGCGGCGGAGGTCTGCCTTGTCCACCGGGACATCGCGGCGCATTTCCTGCCGCGGCTGGCGGCGTGCCTGTGCGCGCCGGAGCATCCCCACCCGGTCGAGCTGCGGTTAGATCCCGCCGCGGCGGCGATCGTTCCCGGCACGCCCGCCGGGCCGGATGACTTCGATACCGAGTTCCTCGACTATATCCTGGCCGTGGCGGTCGTGGACGATCTGGATGCCGCCATCCGGCACATCGCGGCACACTCCACCCACCACAGCGAAAGCATCATCACCGCGGACGGGGCCGCGGCGGCGCGGTTCACCGCCGCCGTGGACAGCGCCGCCGTGTACGTCAACGCCTCCACCCGGTTCACCGACGGTGGCGAGTTCGGGCTGGGCTGCGAGATGGGCATCTCCACGCAAA
>JAJXDX010000316.1 GCA_021640185.1 Oscillospiraceae bacterium
GCGCGGAACACCCGGTCGCGCATGACGCTGTCCACCCCGTGGCAGTGGTTGAGTCCCTTGCTGTCCGTGGACGGCGAGGTCCGTGCCAGCGCGGCGATCGTTTTCAAATCGGCGTTTTTCATCATTTCACCACATCGATCTTGTGCAGTCTGTACATGAACGGAAAACCCGCGCTGTGCTATGATAAGGGCAAGACAGCCGGGGCACGGCGCAGTTTTATTGTAAAGCCAAACGGCGCCGCTGTCAACCCATCCGACAGGAAAAGAAGGAGGACTACCCATGGCAAAAAAACTGAGGATCGGCGTGTTCGGCGGAGCACGCGGCACGGCGATGATCGAGGCGCTGCTGCATCATCCGGAGGCGGAGCTGGCGGCCGTGTGCGACCGGTACGAGCCGCTGCTCGATCAGGCGCAGAAGAAGGCGGAGGAACTTGGGCAGCACATCGCGCTGTTCAAGAATTTCGACGACTTCATCGCCTACGATCTGGACGCGGTGGTGCTGGCGAACTACGCGACGGAGCACACCCCCTTCGCGATCCGGGCGCTGAACGCCGGCAAGCACGTCATGAGCGAGGTGCTGCCCAGTCAGACGATGGCGGAAGCCGTGGAGCTGATCGAAACGGTCGAGCGCACGGGGCTGGTGTACACCTATGCCGAAAACTACTGCTATATGGACAAGACGTTCGAGATGTGGAAACGCTACCGCGAGGGCGCGATCGGCGAGGTGACGCACGCGAGCTGCGAATACATCCACGACTGTGCGGCCTGCTGGCTGGACATCACCTACGGCGATAAGGATCACTGGCGCAACCACCTGTGCCCGACGTTCTACTGCACGCATTCGCTGGGGCCGATCCTGATGATGACCGGCCGCCGCCCGGTGCAGGTCGTCGGGTTCGAGAACCCGCCGATCGAGGAGTTCTATCACCTCGGCCACGCCGGCGGTCATTCCAGCGGCATCGAGATGGTCACGCTCGATAACGGCGCGACCGTGCAGAGCATCCACGGCCCGCTCAAGCGCGAGCCGGCGCACACCACCTACGAGGTGTACGGCACGAAGGGCTATCTGGGCACGACCCCGGACGGACAGGTGACCTGCTATCAGGAAGGGCCGGAGACCTGCAAGGGCGAGAGCAAGACCTATGCGCCGGTGCCGTTCGTCGCGTCGGAGCAAAAGAAAGAGAGCAAGCTGGACACCCACGGCGGCGGCGATTTTTACCCGACGCACCTGTTCATCGAAAAGATCTTGGGCAAGCCGGACGGCCGGTGGGCGATCGACGTGTATCAGGCGGTGGACATGGGCATCTGCGGCATTTTGGCCTTCCGCTCGATCCTCAACGGCAACCGGCCGGTCAAGGTGCCGGATCTGCGCGATCCGGCGCAGCGTGACGCTTACCGCAACGATCGCGCCTGCACCGACCCCAAGGTCGCCGGGGATCAGCTGCTGCCCTGCTCGTCTTATCCGGAGCGCGTGATCCCGGAGGAGGAATCCGAGGCGCTGCGTGCGAAGTGGCTGGAAAGGCAGGCCAAATGAACACGCTGCTGATCATCGCGTCGGTGGTCGCGTTCGCGGCAAGCGGCCTGACGATCCGGGCGTTCCAGCTGCATTTCGCCCGCCGTCCGCGCCAGACCGACCTGTTCCAGTCGGCCTATTGCCTGATCGCCGCCGCCGCTTATCTCGTGCAGGCGCTCACCACCCTGCCGCGCGACACGGTCGACGGCACATGGCTGCTCTGCTCGCTGGGGTTCGGCGTGTTCTTCGCGTTCGCCACGCTGTTTTCGGCGCTGTGCTATCTGTGCGGCCCGATGTCGCTGACCAGCGTGATCGTCAACAGCAGCGTCGCGCTGCCGGTGCTGTTCGGCTGCCTGATCTTGGGCGAGCCGATCACCGTGCCGCAGCTGATCGGCTGTGCATTGCTGATGGTCACGTTCATCCTCAGCGCCACGCAGGGCGGCGCGGATGAAACGAACCGCCGGATCAGCCCGCGCTGGCTGATCTTCGTGGCGATCGCATTCGTGTCCAACGGCGCAACGGCGATCATCCAGAAGCAGTATAAGCTCGCCGCGCCGCAGGCAGGCGGCCACGGGTTCATGTCCGCGGCATACCTGACGGCCTCGCTGGTGCTGATCGTGTCGTTTTTGATCAAGCGGCGGCTCGATGCCCGCACGCCGGACGGCGACCGGGCAGAAACGCCGCGCGCGCCGCTTTCCGGCGCGCGGCTGGCGGCACTGCTCGGGCTGGTGGCCGTGGCCGGGCTCGGCAGCTTCGTCGGCAACGGCATCCTGCTGCGCCTGAGCACGCAATTGCCCGCGTCGCTGCTGTACCCGTTCGTCAACGGCGGCCTGTGCATCGTCGTTTCCGTTTTCTCGGTGCTGCTGTTCGGCGAAAAGCTCACCCGGCAAAAGATGCTGGTCATCGCCGTCGGCCTGCTGTCGGTCATCGCGCTTAACCTTTGATCTGCCGACGCAGGCAGAGGCCGGCCGCCCCGGCAAGCTGCCGTGTGCGAGCTCTGCCGCTTTGCCCGCACGGGGCAAAAAGGGATAAAACTCGGTCTTGCATTTTCCGTCCCGCCGTGTTATAATACTGCTTGTTCCTACGCCGGTGTGTTGGAATTGGCAGACGAGGCGGACTCAAAATCTACTTCGCCGCTTCATACCACCTTGGCGGAAACCCTTGATTTTGCAAGGCTTTTTGAAAACTGAATATGCAATTTGGTTTTAATGTCCCTCCATGATGTCCCTCCGTTTTCTCGGATGGGGCATCGGGAGATGACTTAAAATAATAGATGCCGGTGTGTTGGAATTGGCAGACGAGGCGGACTCAAAATC
>JAJXDX010000317.1:0-568 GCA_021640185.1 Oscillospiraceae bacterium
CGTCTGTCGACGGTACGATCGGAGGTGACAGAGATGACGATCAAGGAGGTCGCCGACAGGTACGGCGTCACCGGCGAAACGCTGCGCTATTATGAGCGGATCGGGATGCTCCCGCCGGTCACGCGAACGGCGGGCGGGATCCGCGACTACACCGCAGAGGATCTGAAATGGGTGGAGCTGGTGCTGTGTATGCGCAAGGCCGGACTGCCGCTGGAGGCGATCATCGAGTACGTGCGGCTGTACCGGGAGGGCGACGGGACGTTCGCGGCGCGGCTGGCGCTTTTGCGGGAGCAGCGGCAGGCGCTGCTCGACCGAAAGCGCACGATCGACGAAACGCTGAAGCGGCTAGACGTCAAGATCCGGCGGTACGAGGAGGCCGTGAGAACGGGCAGGCTGTGCTGGGACAAAGACGGCTGCGGGGCATGAGCCTGCGGGCCGCATCAGGGAAAGGAGCAAGAGCATGAACGAGTTTCCGAACGTCAAAAAGAACTTCGGCTTTGGCTGTATGCGCCTGCCGATGGACGGCGAACGGGTGGACTATGCCGAGTTCACGCGCATGGTCGACCGG
>JAJXDX010000317.1:578-2809 GCA_021640185.1 Oscillospiraceae bacterium
TTTCGACACGGCGCGGGTGTACATCGGCGGGCAGAGCGAAACGGCGCTGCGCGACTGCCTTGTGCGGCGCTACCCGCGCGACAGCTTCATCCTGACGGATAAGCTGTCGACGAGCCTGTTCAAAACGGAGGAGGAGATCCGTCCGCTGTTCGAGGAGCAGCTGGAGAGCTGCGGCGTGGACTATTTCGATTTTTATCTGCTGCACGCGCAGACGAAAACGCTGTTCGAAAAATACAAAAGGTGCCGCGCTTACGAGCAGGCGTTCGCCTTCAAGGCGGAGGGCAAGGTGCGCCACGTCGGGCTGTCGTTCCACGATTCGCCCGAGGTGCTGGATGAGATCCTGACGACCTATCCGCAGATCGAGCTGGTGCAGCTGCAGTTCAACTATCTGGACTATGACGATCCGGCGGTGCAGTCGCGCCGCTGCTATGAGGTCTGCCGCAAACACGGCAAGCCCGTGGCGGTGATGGAGCCGGTCAAGGGCGGCAGACTGGTCGATCTGCCGCCGGATGCGTGCGCAGTGTTCGACAGTCTGCACGGCGGCAGCACGGCCAGCTATGCGATCCGGTTCGCGGCCGGGTTCGCGGGCATCTTCATGGTGCTGTCCGGCATGAGCGACATGGCGCAGATGGACGATAACCTGTCGTATATGAAAAGCTTCGTCCCACTGTCCGACGCGGAGCATGAGGCGGTGCGGAAGGTGTGCGCGATCCTGCACGGCAAGCATCTGATCCCCTGCACGGCGTGCCGCTACTGCGTGGACGGCTGCCCGAAGCAGATCCCGATCCCCGACCTGTTCTCCTGCATGAACGCGAAGGAACTGACGAAGGACCGGAACGCGGATCTTTATCACGGTGTGCGCACTGCGGGCAAGGGCAAAGCGTCCGACTGCGTCCGCTGCGGCAAGTGCGAGGCGGCGTGTCCGCAGCATCTGCCGATCCGCGAGCTGCTGCAAAACGTGGCGAGGGAGTTTGAAAAAGCATGACGGACTATCGCAAGCTGCCGCACGGCGAGGAGCGCCTGAGCGCGCTCGGCCTTGGCATGGGCGGCATCCAGAACGCGCCGCCGGACGAGATCGAGCAGGTGGTGCGCGAGGCGATCGACGCGGGCATCAACTTTTTCGATCTGTGCGCGGGCGGCGCAGCGGTGTACGCGCCGTTTGGGCGCGCCATCGCCGGGCGGCGGGAGCAGGTGCATTTCCAGCTGCATTTCGGCGCGGTGTATAATACGCGCGGGGAATACGGCTGGTCGCGCGACTTAGACGAGATCCGCCGCACGTTCGCCTGGGAGCGGGAGATGCTGGGGACAGACTACATCGACTTCGGCTTCCTCCACTGTGTGGACGCGCAGGACGACATCGACGATCTGATCAAAAACGGGATCTTGGACTACGTGCTGCAGCTCAAACAGCAGGGCATCGTGCGGCACATCGGCTTTTCGTCGCACACGCCGGCCGTGGCCGAGCGGCTGCTGGACATCGCGCCGGTGGACATGATGATGTTCTCGCTCAACCCGGCGTACGACATGGAGCGCGGGGACGAATACGGCATCGGCACGGCGGGCGAGCGCGCGGCGCTGCTGCGCCGCTGCGAAAAAGAGGGCATCGGCGTTTCGGTGATGAAGCCGTTCCACGGCGGGCAGCTGCTGTCGGATGCGGCGTCGCCCTTCGGGCGGGCGCTGACGCGCGGGCAGTGCCTGCGCTATGCGCTCGACCGCCCGGCGGTGCTGAGCGTCGTGCCGGGCGTGCGGGACCTTGCCGACCTGCACGAGCTGCTGCGTTTTCCGGGGCTGACGCGCGAGGAAACGGACTATTCCGTCATCGCGGGCTTCACGCCCGCCGAGGCGGCCGGGCGGTGCGTGTACTGCGCCCACTGCCAGCCCTGCCCGGCCGGGATCGATATCGGTCTGGTCAACAAATACTACGATCTGTCGCTTGCCGGGGATGCCATGGCGCATGACCATTACCGCAAGCTGTCCGTCAACGCCGAGGACTGCCTTGGCTGCGGACACTGCGACAGCCGCTGCCCGTTCGGCGTCGGGCAGCAGGCGCGGATGAAGGAGATCGCCGCCTATTTTGATAAGGAGAGATAATGATGATCGCTGCTGTTTTGGAAAGAAAGGACCTGTCCGCCCGCGGCCAGATCACGGTGAAAACGCTGATCTCGGCCGGAATCGTCGCGCTGGCGGTGATCCTGCCGCAGATCGCCCACCTGACCCTTGGCGCGCAGGCG
>JAJXDX010000318.1 GCA_021640185.1 Oscillospiraceae bacterium
CCGCCGTCGCCGCCGTCCGGGCCGCCGGCCGCCACATATTTTTCGCGGTGGAACGACACCGCGCCGTTGCCGCCGTTGCCGGCGCGCACCTTGATGACCGCCTTGTCGACGAACATGAAAATTCCCCCTTCGGTTCGGGTCTTTGGTCCGGGCAAAAGCCCGGTCGTTCGGCACGCCGCGTTCGCGGCGCGCAGGAACGATCGAAAAAAGCCGAAAAAAGCCCCGCCGACGGCGGGGCTTTTGCTCGTTTACTGCTTGGCGTAGACGCTGACGCGCTTGCGGTCCTTGCCCATACGCTCGAAGCGGACGACGCCGTCCTCGAGAGCGAACAGGGTATCGTCAGAACCGATGCCCACGTTCGTGCCGGGATGGATGTGCGTGCCGCGCTGACGCACGAGGATGTTCCCCGCGAGCACGAACTGCCCGTCGGCACGCTTGACGCCGAGGCGCTTGGACTCGGAATCACGGCCGTTCTTGGTGGAGCCGACGCCCTTCTTGTGAGCGAAGAGCTGGATGTTCAACTTTAACATGGTTTACACCTCCGTATTCGATAGCTGTACCCTGCGCGGGTACTGGTCGTGCAATGCCTGCAGATGCAACCGCAGCCCGGACAAGATCGCCTGCGCGGCCGTCGCATCGCCTTGGATGTCCAGCGACAGCAGCCCGTCGCCGACCATGATGTCGGCGGGGCAGTGCAGGACGTCGGTGACGGTGTTGGCGGCCATATAGACGGCGGAGGACACGGCGGCGCACACGATATCGCGCCCGGCGGAGCCGGCGCCCGCGTGTCCGCTGACGGTGAAGCCCGTCAGACTGCCCTCACGCATCCGGAACGTGACAGAGATCATGCTCAGGCGTTGATGGTGTCGATCTGCACCTTGGTGTAGGGCTGACGGTGGCCCAACTTGCGGGCGCTGCCCTTCTTCGGCTTGTAGGTGAAGACCGTGATCTTCTTGCTCTTGCCGTTGCGCAGCACATGAGCGGTGACCGTGGCGCCGTCGACGTAGGGCGCGCCGACCTTCAGCCCGTCCTCGCCCTGCAGAGCGATCACCTTGTCAAAGGTGACGGAGGCTTCCTCGGCTGCATCCAGCTTTTCAATGTACAGAGTGTCGCCATTCTGCACCTTGTACTGCTTGCCGCCGGTTTCGATGATAGCGTACATAGGCGTACCTGCCTTTTCTTTAGACTCGCTGCGGTGGGCGGACGGGGTTTATCCGACGCTTTTGCATAAAATGCGCCTACCACACGCGGCAAATGCCATTATACCACAGGATTTTCGGCTTGTCAACACCCAAAAACCGCGCGAACGAAAGAAAATAGAGCGGTCCGGAACGTGGGCTGCGCAAAAAACCGCAAGAAAAAGCATATGCTTTGCACAATGTACAAAATGTACAAAATCTTCTCGGGGGGGGTCGAATGTTGTCGGCATTGTGCTTTCGCACAAAAACGATGCGTGCTATAATATAAATGCTTAATGGAGCTTCGTCCGCTATTGGCAAAGCTCCGGGCATATATTTTAAGGAGGTATAAGCAATGGCAAACACCAAACGTGCACTGTTGACCAGCGCGCTGGCGATCGTCGCGTGCGTCGCGATGCTGATCGGCTCCACTTTCGCGTGGTTCACCGACACGGCCAGTACCGGGGTCAACAAGATCCAAGCGGGGAGATTGGACGTCGTACTGGAGATGAAGGTCCCGACGGCCGCCACCGACACGTCCGACGCGGGAGAGGAGTGGGTCTCTGCCGAGGGCAAGGTCCTCGCGTTCAAAAAGGCGGCGGGCCACGAGAACGAGCCCGTCCTGTGGGAGCCGGGCTGCCGCTATGAGCTGCCGCAGCTGCGCATCCGCAACAACGGCAACTTGGCGCTGAAATACCGCGTGATCATCAACGGCATCAAGGGCGATGCGAAGCTCAACAAGGCGATCGATTGGACGATCGGCGACGTGGCGATGGGCGAGGAGCAGCACCTGAAGGCCGGCGAGGCGCACGAGTTCACCATCAAGGGCGTCATGAGGACCGACGCGGGCAACGAGTATCAGGGCCTGTCGATCGAAGGCATCTCCATCAAGGTCTATGCTACGCAGGACACCGTGGAGAGCGACAGCTTCGGCAACACGTATGACGAGAACGCGCAGTACGTGCCGAGCATCGTCGACAGCGACACCGCTGCCGAGGAGGAACTCGGCAAGAACGAGGAGAACATCAACGTCATCCTGTCGAAGGACGTCACGTTCGATGTTAAGCCGTACGATCAGAAGCCGATGGGCGGCGATAAGACCAAGAGCATCGTGATCGACGGCAACGGCCACAAGCTGATCTTCAACAACACCAACAACGACTGGAACAACGTCACGTGGGGCGATGCGAAGCTGACGATCAAAAATGCCGTGATCGACAACAGCGGCTATAACGCCGACGGCGGCACGTGGAACGGCCACGACATCTACTTCAACGGCGATCTGGTGCTGGAGAACGTGACCTTCACCAACGCCGTGGCGCTGGAAGGCACCGCGACGCTGAAGAACGTCACCATCTCGGACAAGAACGCGACGGGCGACACCTATATGCTGTGGATCCGTGCCGGCTCCACCGTGACGGCCGAAAACCTGACCATCGACGGCAAGAGCGCGACCGGTAAACTGAACCGCGCTATCGCGATCAAGGACGAGTATGTCACCGATCCGCAGCAGACGACGCTGACGATCACCGACGCCACGATCACCAGCGACAAGTATGCCGCCGTGTATGTGACGTCGGCAAGCGACACGACCGTGGAC
>JAJXDX010000319.1 GCA_021640185.1 Oscillospiraceae bacterium
TTTTTTGTCCGCTCCTGTTTTGCTGGGGTCTGCGGCCTCCCGGTCAGCCGTCATGCCCTCACCGACTGAGCGCAGCTTCCGTCGGTGGCAAAACCGCCGAGCGACAGCGAGAAAAGCAGGATCCAAACGAAAAAAAGCCCCGGCTATGCCGGGGCTTTTGCTTTTTTGAGCAAGATCTGCTCAATAGAACGGGATCTGCCCGCTCGCGCGGAACACGGCGGGCGTGACTTGCAGGATCTCCTTGAAAAAGCGGATGAAATTCGTTGGCGAGCTGAAGGACAGGCGCGCGGCGATCTCCTGCACCGACAGATCCGTTTCCTTGAGCAGGCGGCACGCGAGCAGCGCCCGCTGCTCCGACAGATAGCGCTTGAGCGATCTGCCGGTGTATTGATGGAAGCGGCGGGACAGATGCTCCCGCGTGACGCCCAGCTCTGCCGCCAGTTCCTCGACGGACGGGTCGTCCGCCAGACGTTCTTCGATCAGGTGCACCGCCTGTTCGACCAGTGTGCGGCACTGCCGCAGCTGCTCGTCGGCCGTGCGGCCGCGCTCCCGTTCGCCCAGCGACGCTAATGTGAAGATCAGGGAATAGAACAGCTCCGCGCTTTCCATGCGCCCGATCGTCGGGCAGGACAGCCAGCGCTCCTCGTCTGCTAACCGGCGCAGGGCGGGGCTGCCGGCGTCGATCGTGAACACTGGCCCGTAGGCTTTGATCATGTCGTTCACCAGCGGCAGCGTGTTGCCGCCGGAAAAGCAGAAGCAGCAGAATGCCCAGTCCTCCGTCCCGCCGTGCGGATAGCGATAGCCGCACGCGGGATCGTTGACCACCTGCAAGAAGCCTTGCCCGGCCGTGACGGGGTAGGTGCGCGCACCGACGCTGCATTCGCCGCGCCCGCGCAGCGTGTAGTGGAAGATGGCGTGCGCCTCGGACGGCCGCAGCCGTCCTTCCGAAAAATAGTCTTCATCCTCCGCCACCGTGCGCAGATAATAGTCCAGCCGCGGCAGATACGGCAGCGGCTGCTCCGTCACGATCCGGGCGGTCGCGATCACTCGCCCGTCGCCCATTTTTCGTCCTCCTTCGCCGGTTTGACCGATGAACGGTCACAACGTGGATGTCGCGGCCGCGTTTTTGCTGCCGAAGGGCCGCGCGCTTTCTTGTATTATACGGACAGATGACGCCAAAGTCAACCGAAACGGCGAGGATGTGCCGGGGAGGGGCAAAGAAAGCGGCCGATGCCGGTCGTCCGGCTTGCCGCGGTCATCCGGTTTTTTCTTGTTTGTGGAGCTTTCTCCCCACGGCCGTTGACAAACGGCCCCGTTTTTTATATACTTTTTGGTGAGATCATATCACAAAGGAAAAACTTTCGCCGATCGCGCGGAGATGTTTTGAAGCGGTCTTTGCGTCGGTCAAATGCCCAGCGCGAAAACCGTGAAAAGGAGCGGATATGCCAATGATATACGAATACGAAGACAGCACGCCTGTTTGGATAAACTTTGAAAATCCAAAAGGAGCAAAGGGCTGCGGAGGAACGGAAAATTCGGGAGCAAAGGGTCACGCTTTTGAGCATTTTCATGCAGGGGAAGAAAAGGTCCTTTGCGATCTTCAGGGCAGCGGCGTGGTACGAAGGATATGGCTGACGATCAACGACCGGTCAGAAAGCATCCTGAAAAACGTAACGATCAAAATGGTCTGGGATAACGCGCAAAAGGCACAAGTCGAGTGTCCGCTCGGCGACTTTTTCTGCATGGGGCTGGGAAAGATGCGCTCCTTCGAGAACTGCTTTTTCTCCACCGCCGAAGGAAGGTCGTTTTGCTGTTTCATCCCCATGCCGTTCAAAACGAATTGCAGGATCGTTCTGGTGAACGGCAGCGGCATGGACATCAATAATTTGTTTTATGATATCAACATCTCTCTGGAGCGGATAACGGACAACGATATGTATTTTCATGCGGTGTTCAGGGAAACGGAAAAGAACGATATCGAAGAAGATGTCGAGATCCTTTCTGTTCCGGCGGGGGCGGGACGCTTTTTGGGCTGCAGCATCGCCGTGATCCCGGATGAGGACGCCTATGGGGATCTTTGGTGGGGCGAGGGAGAAGTCAAGATCTATCTTGACGGGGATACCGCGTATCCTTCTTTGGTCGGCACGGGCACGGAGGACTATATCGGTTCTGCCTGGGAGCTTGGCGAATTTATTGGCCGAACGCAGGGCTGTGTTTGTAAAGAAGGCATGGCAGCCTCGTTTTATCGGTTCCATGTTGAGGACAAGATCTATTTCAAAAAAGACATCCGAGTGAAACTTCAGGCGATGGGCGGCGGAGATGCATCAAAAGTCAAAAAGGTCATGGAAAGAGGTATCCCGTGTATTCCTGTTTCTTTTGACGACGGCGATATCCATCACATATACAAGCAGGAAAACAGCGATCTTAGGGGATACACCAATTTTTTTAGGCAAGATCATTACCGAGTGACGGCTTATTACTATAGGAAAAGTGAATAGAGAGGAGGAAAAGTATAACCTTCTCGAACGAAGTTCAAGAAGGTTTTGGTGCGAGGGAGGGGACTTAGGCCACTTGCCGTTGCCGGGGCAGTCACCGCTCCGCCGTAAGTCTGTTCTCGGGCAAGGCGCAGCCTTGCCGAACAACTTCTTCACTATTCACCATTACTTATTACTTTCCAATGACCGGCATATAGAGAACGAGTGAAAAGTGGATAGTGAATAGTGAAAAGGTAATGATCGGCAAGCATCTGACGATACTTGCCGATCATTGG
>JAJXDX010000320.1:0-220 GCA_021640185.1 Oscillospiraceae bacterium
GTCAAAGCCCCGGCCCCAGCCCGCGCACGCCGGTCAGGTCGCGCACGGCCTCTCCGGCCGCGATCAGGCCGACCACGGGCGGCACGAAGGCGCAGCTGCCCGGCAGCTGACGGCGCGACGTGCCCTCCGGCAGCGGCTCGTCCCCCACGGCGGGGGTCAGCGGCATCTCCGGCGACCAAACGACCTTCAGCCGCCGCACGCCGCGCTTTTTCAGCTCCTT
>JAJXDX010000320.1:230-2747 GCA_021640185.1 Oscillospiraceae bacterium
TGTCGGCGATGTCCGACACGCGGAAACCCGTGGGATCTAGCTTGTTGCCCGCGCCCATGGCGCTGATCAGCGGCACGCCCGCCGCGGCCGCACGTTCGGCCAGCAGCAGTTTTCCGCTGACGGTGTCGATCGCGTCGATGATATAGTCGTATGCGGAAAGATCGATCATGTCCGCCGTTTCCGGCAGATAGAACAGCGCGTGCGTGCGCACCGTGCAGCCCGGTGCGACGTCCGCCAGCCGTTCGCGCGCGGCGTCCACCTTCGGCCGCCCCACCGTGCTGTGCAGCGCGAACAGCTGCCGGTTGAGGTTCGTTATGCTGACGGTGTCGTTGTCGATCAGGTCCAGCGCGCCCACACCGGCGCGCGCCAGTGCCTCCGCCGCATAGCTGCCTACGCCGCCGATGCCGAACACCGCCACACGCGCGCGCCGCAGCCGCGCCATCGCCTCATCGCCCAGCAGCAGCGCCGTGCGCGAAAATTCGTCTGCCATCCGGATCCCTCCCATTCCTTTTATTGTACGGTCTGCCGTGCCGGATGTCAAGCAAAAAAAGATCGCAAAAAACCTCTTGACAGCCCGAAATGACGGTGCTATAATAAAGCCTATCACGAAGGTAGGAATTAGTTACGGGACAAGGAGGAGCAAACATGAAGATCTATGAGCAGATCACCGACCTGATCGGCAAAACGCCGCTGGTCAAGCTGAAGAACTATTCGGCGGCGCGCAAGCTGGAGGCCACGGTCGTGGCCAAGGTGGAGTATTTCAACCCGGCGGGCAGCGTGAAGGACCGCATCGCCAAGGCGATGCTGGACGACGCGGAGCAGAAAGGGCTGCTGAAGCCCGGCGCAACGATCATCGAGCCGACCAGTGGCAACACCGGCATCGGTCTGGCGGCCGTGGCGGCATCGCGCGGCTACAAGGTCATCCTGACCATGCCCGACACCATGAGCGTCGAGCGCCGCAACCTGCTGAAGGCCTACGGCGCGCAGCTGGTGCTGACCGAGGGCGCAAAGGGCATGAAGGGCGCCATCGCCAAGGCGGAGGAGCTGGCGAGCGAAACGCCGGGCAGCTTCATCCCCGGCCAGTTCGTCAACCCGGCCAACCCGGCCATCCACCGCGCCACCACGGGGCCGGAGATCTGGGCGGATACCGATGGCAAGGTAGACATCTTCGTCGCGGGCGTCGGTACGGGCGGCACGCTGTCCGGCGTGGGCGGCTACCTCAAGTCCCAAAACCCGAATGTGAAGGTCGTGGCGGTGGAGCCGGCCGGTTCCCCTGTGCTGTCGAAGGGCATCGCCGGCAAGCACGGCATCCAGGGCATCGGCGCGGGCTTCGTGCCGGATACGCTGGACACCTCGGTGTATGACGAGATCGTCACGGTCGAGAACGAGGACGCGTTCGCTACCGGCCGCGCGCTGGCGCGCGAGGACGGCCTGCTGGTCGGCATCTCGTCCGGCGCGGCGGTGTATGCCGCCACACAGCTGGCAAAGCGCCCGGAGAACCGCGGCAAGCTGATCGTGGCGCTGCTGCCGGATACCGGCGACCGCTACCTGTCCACTGCGATGTTCGCGGAATAAGCAAGGCTCCGTCCCCCGGCTGTGCCGGGGGATTTTTTTTGCCCGCCGCCCGCTGCCGCTCTGCGCTCGGCTTGACTTTTGCTGAAATATATGGTACGATCGCATCAGGAAAAGACCGGAGGGAGAGCGCTGCCATGCGTTATTTCATCTTGTCATTATGCGCGGTGCTGCTCATCGCACCGCTGTGTTCCTGTGCCGGGCGAACGGCGACGGGATCGGGCGGCTCGTCACTGCCCGATGCCGTCGTCGGTATGTCAGAAGATCCCGCTGCCGCGGCAAGCGGCACGACCGTCGGCTCGGGCGAAAAGCCCGGCTCTGCCGCCGGCACCACCGGCAAAATATCGGCCGCGGTGACGCATCCGGCGGCGTCCGCCACTGCGCGGGAGCAAGCACCGACCGCTGCGCCGACGGTCACCTCGGCTGCCGCACCGTCAGGTGCACCGTCCGATGCGCCGACCGGGGCAGCGACCGGACAGCCGCGCAAGGTGCCGTCCGTGGACGGCTGCGGCAGAGATGCCGCCCGGCGCATCCTTGAGGACGCCGGGTTCACGGTGCGGATCGTCGTGCAGCCTGCCGCCGGTGTCGCGGCCGGTGCGGTCATCCGGCAGCAGCCGGGCAGCGGCGAAACGCTGCCCGCCGGCGGCACGGTAACGATCGTGTGTGCACGCGATGCCGTCAGCGCGGCGGACGAACTGACGCCCACCGGGGACAGGAACGCCGTTTGGCGGATGCCGGATCTGATCGGGCGGGACTTTGCTCTGTGCGGCACGCTGATCGCCCGCGGCGACGTCGATTGGACGGTCGCCGAGCTGATCGACGATCCGTCTGTGCCCACCTACGGTGTGATCCGGCAAGATCCCGCGCCGGGCGCACAGGTGCGCTACGGCGACCGGCTGTCGCTGACCGTTTCCTATCCGCGGCTGCGCGGGATAACGTGCCTGA
>JAJXDX010000321.1:0-1240 GCA_021640185.1 Oscillospiraceae bacterium
TCCTCGCGCATATCGGCATACAGCAGGCCGCCCGCGGAGCGCAGCGACAGCCCTTCGATCCCCAGCGCGGAGAACCGCTTGCCGAATGCGGAGAACAGCGCCGGATACCGCGCGGGAGATACGAGCCAGTTGCCGTTTTCCCGCAGCCGTCCGGTCAGCGGGATCTTTTCGTCCACGGGCGAAAGATCCGTCAGCTGCACCTCGGTCACGTCCAGATAGCGCGCCGCATCGGCGGAGAGCGAGAAGCCGTTGCCGGTCCGGTAGGCGATCAGCAATTCGGCATCGGGGTACAGCGGCACGCCGTTTTCGCGGCACAGTGCATCCAGCTGCTGCAGCGCTTTTTTGCCGCCCAGTTCCCCGGAGGGCGACACCTTTTCGGCATAGTCGTGGGCATAGCCATCGTTGAACCAGCCGCTTATCTTCAGCCGCAGATCGTCCACGCCGCTCTCCTTGAGCTGACGCACGATCTCGCCGCTTTGTTCAAAGGTCGTCGCTGCCTTCAGACCGGTGTGCGACAGGCCGAGGAACGTTTTGTAGCCGTACACGCCACCGACCGTTTCGATCAGCAGCGGCGCGGTGTCCGCCGCGGCCTGCGCAGGCAGGCCGCCGTGCGCGGTCAGATAGTCACGGTACCGCTCCGCCATGCCCGTATAGCTTGCTTTGTCGGCCGACAGCGGACAGTAGCGCACGCGGCATTCGCCGGAGAGCGACGTCAGATCGAACACCGGGACGGAGGAGCGGGTGTCGCTCCCCGCGATGTACACATAGTCGACCGCGCAGATGTCGAACACGGCATAAACGGCGCTGCGGGCGCTGCTCTCCGCGTTCCGGTAGGCCTCCACCGTCGTCCCGGCCGCATTCTCCTCCACGATGGCCAGCATGGCGCTCCCGCCGTTTTTGATCCCGAACACCGGCAGGCTGACCGCCTCCAGCTTCGTGTTCGTCCGCTTCGAGCGGACGGACGGATCCGTGCCGTAGATCGGGAGAGAAACCTCCCCCGCCGCGGTATGCTCCGCGTCGAAACGCATCAGCGCACCGCTGCCATCCGGCACGAACAGATACCCCTCGCTCCCCGACGGTGCGGAGAGCAGCCCCTCCAGCAGACGGATCTGCCTGATCGGATAATTATCCGAAAAACGCAGCCGCTCCATCGGGACGGACACGACCAAGCCGTCCTCGTCAAGGCGGTATTCCAGCACGACCTCGAACAGCGGCTTTTCGGTCGCGGTGGCCGATTCAC
>JAJXDX010000321.1:1250-2732 GCA_021640185.1 Oscillospiraceae bacterium
CGGTCTGATCTTCGATCAGATCGGCCGTGGTGTAGCCCGCCTTGTCGAACAGCGCCAGCACCCGGTCGATGTCGTTTTTGCCGCGCGGCGCGAGCATCCAGTATCCTTCGTCCTCATAAAAGCGATAGAAGCTCTGCATCTCCTCGCTCTCGTCGTCGGACAGGCCGGCCAGCACCTTTTTGCGAAAGCGGCCGTCCGTGATCTTTTGCGGCACGTCTTCCTCGCCGCGCCGACGGTCGCCCAGCACATAGTGCACCGCCACGCCGTTTTCCAGCGGATAGAGCGTCACCTGATCGTAGGCCAGCGAATCGTGATAGCTGTTGAAGATGCCGACGTTGTTCGACACGTCGTGATAGACGAGCTCGAACTGCGAGCGCATGGTCTGCGCAGCGTTTTCGTCGCCGATCTGATCGATCTCGGTCGGATCCGGCGAGGATGTCCACACCTTGCCGGTGCGCTCGTCCGTCAGGCGGATCGCCATCGTTTCGCCGTTGACGGAAAGCTCGCGCCCGCCGACGGCGGCCACGCGCTGCCAATCCGGCGAAACGGAGAGCGCCTCACCGTAGACCGACGCCGCATCCAGTGCCTTCGTGTGCTCGGCGGCCGTATCCCCGGCAGAGCCGCACCCGGCTGACAGCAGCAGCGATGCGCCAAGCAGAAAAAGCGCCGGACGGGCAAGCTTTCGGACTGCTTTCATATTTCCGGCTCCTTTCTAGATACGCAGGGAGATCTCCCGATAAACGGAATAGATGAACCCGATCAACTCCTGCAGCAGGCTGAACAGAAGCAGGCAGACGAACGCGATGATCAGCGCGCTGCAGACGGTCAGCAGCAGCGTCGCCACCGTTTTGGAAAAGCTGTATTGGTGGACGGTCATGATCCCGACGAACAGCAGGATGCCCGCCCAAGCCACGGCGGCGTAGTCGATCAGATACAGATACGTCGCCTCATTGAGGGTCAGCACGTTCGATACGATCGCCGTCGGGACGCGGATCAGGATCACCGGCACGAAGGCGTAGGAAAGCACCGTGAAGATGTCCCGCATCGTGCCCTTGCCGTCCATCAGCGTGGTGATCGTCCAGTTGCCCAGACAGAACAGCACCACCGGCACGAGGAACACCCGCACCTCCCGCCAGAAGTCCAGCGGCGTGTTGTAGGCGGCGTTGAACGGGAAAGCGCGCACCTGCCGGTCGAACAGCAAAACGAGGAAAAACAGCACCGTCAGCCCGAACGCCTTGAGCAGGCTGCCCTTTTTCTCGAACTTCATCTCCCAAAAGCAGTCGATCGGATGGATCATGGTGCGCAGCACATCATGCGGTCTACCCATTGCCGTTGCTCCTCTCCCCTCTGCTCTTGCGCCGCCGTGCGATCAGGCGCGCCGCGGCGACCAGCACGACCAAGCCGCCCGCCGCCGCTGCACACAGCGTGAAATGTTCGTCGATCCACTCTTTGCGGTATTTGTTCATCGCCAAGGAATAGTTC